>JAFBAF010000007.1 GCA_019247895.1 Parafilimonas sp.
TATTTGAAGAAAGTATGAAACATTTTGGCGGCGGTATCGATTTTATTTTACATTCAATTGGTATGAGTTTGAACGTACGAAAAGGAAAAGCGTACACAGAAATTGATTACAACTTCAATCAGAAAACGCTTGATATTTCTGCTATGAGTTTGCATCGCGTTTTGCGCACTGCCTGGGATATGGATGCGTTGAATGAATGGGGAAGTGTTGTGGCACTTACTTACATTGCTGCCCAAAGGGTTTTTCCCGATTACAATGAAATGGCTGATGCAAAAGCATTACTTGAAAGTGTTACCCGCAGCTTTGGTTATTATTATGGTAAAAGAAAAAAAGTAAGGGTAAATACTGTTTCGCAATCACCTACAAAAACAACGGCAGGCAGCGGGGTAAAAGGTTTTGAAGGGTTTATGAACTATGCTGAAAAAATGAGTCCGCTTGGCAATGCAAGTGCTGAGGAATGCGCTAATTATTGCACATTGCTCTTTAGCGATTATACAAAAAAAGTAACCATGCAAAACTTATTTCATGATGGCGGATTCAGCTTTACAGGCGTTACCCCTGAAGTAATTGAGCAAATGGAAAAATAAATTGTTCTTTTAAATGTACAGAATGTAGAATTTTATTCCGTTAATAGTCTTTTCAATCCGTTTGTTCAGCATAAAAAAGATAAGCGGTTAAGTTATGGCATGATATTTTATTTATATCATTTTATTATTTAACTATTAAAACTTAAAACTATGTTACGCTGGACTTTAATATTTTTAGTTGTTGCTATCATAGCTGCAATATTTGGTTTTGGTGGTATAGCTGCAGGTGCTGCAGGTATAGCTAAATTCTTATTCTTCTTATTTATTGTGTTGTTTATCTTATCATTAATATTTGGAAGAAGAGGAACAGTTACAGACGATATTTAAGGTCACTAAAAAAGAATAAAAAAGCGCAGGCAAACCGCCTGCGCTTTTTTATTTATGTAACCGCCAACAGAATTTCGTGGCATCGTTCCTTGCGTCGCACACTTGTACAAGTGTTTTTCAATGCAGCTTTCCCTTAAAGTTTAAGAACTGTTCAATTATAGTCACTTTAAAATATAAAACGTGGTTGTATAACTCCCTTTAGGGCTGGGGCTTACATTTGCACACATGCAAACAGATTTTCTTGTAATCGGTTCTGGTGTTGCGGGATTAACATATGCTATTAAAATTGCGAAGGCTTATCCCGAAAAAAATACCATTATCATTACAAAAACAACAGCAGACGAAACAAATACTAAATATGCGCAAGGCGGTGTTGCAGGTGTTTGGGATGCTAATGATAGTTTTGAAAAACATATTGAAGACACTTTAATTGCAGGTGACGGTTTGTGCAATGAACAAATCGTTGAAATTGTTGTACAGGAAGGCCCCGAACGCATTCGTGAGATTATTGATTACGGTGCCGAGTTTGATAAAGATGAAAGCGGAGAATATACTTTAGGACGAGAAGGCGGACACAGTGAGAACAGGATTCTTCATCATAAAGATGTTACAGGAAAAGAAATTGAACGTGCTTTATTAAAAGAGATAAAAAACTTTTCAAACATTCGCTTTATAAATTACTGTTTTGTTGTTGATATAATTACGCAACATCATTTAGGTTATCTCGTAACAAAATCAACTACTGATATTACCTGCTATGGCGTATATGTTTTAAACATCACCAATAATCAAATCGAAAAAATTTTATCACCCGTAACAGTACTGGCAACAGGCGGTTGCGGCCAGGTGTATCGCACTACTACTAATCCGCGCATTGCAACCGGCGATGGCGTTGCAATGGTTTATCGTGCAAAAGGCAAAGTAGAAAATATGGAGTTCATTCAATTTCACCCGACAGCATTGTATGAGCCGTGCGTTTCTCCATCTTTTTTAATTACAGAAGCGGTGCGTGGGGATGGCGGCATTCTTCGCAATAAAAACGAAGAAGCATTTATGCCGCGCTATGATGAAAGAAAAGATTTGGCACCTCGTGATATTGTTGCCCGTGCAATTGATAATGAAATGAAGATAACAGGAACAGAACATGTATACCTTGATTGCACGCACATGGACATAAATAAATTCATTCATCATTTTCCAAACATTTATGAAAAATGTTTAAGCATTGGTATTGATGTTTCAAGGCAAATGATTCCCGTTGCGCCAGCCGCACACTATAGTTGCGGTGGCATAAAAACTGATGAGTGGGCACGTACATCTGTTTTAAATTTATATGCTTGCGGTGAATGCGCCAGTACAGGCTTGCATGGAGCAAACCGTTTGGCAAGTAATAGTCTTTTGGAGGCAATGGTATTTGGTCATCGTGCCTATATTGATACGGTTAAAAAAATGAATGAGTTTGTAGATAAAGTTATTGCTGAAGTTCCGGATTGGAATGCGCAAGGTACATCTGAACCAAAAGAAATGATCTTAATTACACAAAGTTTAAAGGAGCTGCAACAAATAATGAGCGACTATGTTGGTATAGTAAGAAATGATGTGCGTTTGCGTCGCGCCACAAAACGGCTTGATCTTTTATTTGAAGAAACAGAAGCATTGTATAAATCAACAAAGGTTTCACCGCAATTATGCGAGTTAAGAAATCTTATAACTGTTGGTTATCTTATTGTAAAAGGCGCTGATTTTAGAAAAGAAAGCCGGGGCTTACATTTTAACACAGATCATCCTTGCAAAAGCAACCTGCTGCAGAATATTATTTTGTAAATATTTTTATTGCGATGTACTATTTGTTATATGGTTTCTTATATCTCGTTTCTTTACTGCCTTTCTGGATATTATATCGTATAAGCGATTTTGCTTATTTTCTTATTTATTATATTATTGGTTACAGAAAAGATATTGTTTTATTCAACCTTACAATTGCTTTTCCTGAAAAATCATTAGAAGAAAAAAAAGCTATATCAAAAAAATTCTATCGAAATTTTACAGACAATTTTATTGAAACAATAAAGCTGCTAAGCATATCAAAAAAGGAAATAAAGAAACGTTTCACAGGTGAGTTTGATAAGGTGAATGAATATTATGCAACCGGCAGAAATGTGCAGTATCATTTAGGTCATTTTTTTAATTGGGAATTTGGCAATCTTTCTTTAAGCCTTAATTCAATATTTCCTGTATTGCTTATCTACATGCCTTTAAAAAATGAGGCAATGGATAAAATCTTTTATAAATTAAGAAGCCGTTTTGGTTCGAAGTTGCTTGCTGCAACAAATTATTTAAAGGAATTTAAACCTTATATCAGGCAACGTTTTTCTTTAATTTTTGTTGGTGATCAAAATCCCGGCATAACTGAAAATGCATATTGGTTTAATTTTTTTGGAAGACTCACTCCTTTTGTAACAGGTCCTGAAAAAAGTGCAAGGTTGAATAATACAATTACGATGTATGCAAAATTTACAAAACTAAAGCGCGGTTATTATTATGTGAGTTTTCATTTGATGACTGATGAAGTAAGAAAATTGCAGGAAGGTGAAGTTACAAAACGCATGATTGATTTTATTGAAGACACTATTCGTGAACAGCCGGAAATTTATTTATGGACACACCGGCGGTGGAAGCATCAATTCGATCCTTCACGTTATACAAATTATGAGGAGAAGATCAAACAACCATCTCCATAACTTAAAAAGCGAAAATTATTTTGTAAAGCATAATCATAAATACTCCTCCATTCATTTCCAACAATTGCTGCAACTAATAACAACAATGTAGATTTCGGCTGGTGAAAATTTGTAACAAGCGCATTTGCGATTTTCACTTTATAGGGTGGTGCAATTATTATTTGTGTTTTGGCGATCAATTTATCAAGATTGTTTTTACTCATCCAGTTCAATAAAGCATGTAAAGATTCTCCTGCTGAAATATCGTCATTCATTTCATAAACATCCCATTGATGAATGCTTATATCTTCAACCGTAATTTTCTGTTGACCGTTGACTTTTGACTGTCGACTAACTTTATTTCCCATCCAGTATAAACTTTCCACTGTACGCAATGAAGTTGTACCAACAACTGCAACAGTATTTTGCAAATTGTTTATTAAGTGAATAATAAATTCTTTACTTACTTCAAAATATTCTGCATGCATTTCATGCGCCGCAATTGTTTCAGTTTTTACTGGCTTAAATGTGCCTGCACCAACATGCAGCGTTACAAAATCCTTTGTAATATTTTTTGCTGATAATTTTTCGAATAATGCATCTGTAAAATGCAAGCCGGCTGTTGGGGCTGCCACCGAGCCGGCATGTTTTGCATAAACGGTTTGATAACGTACTGCATCATCTTTTTCTGCATCGCGGTGTAAATACGGCGGCAACGGAATAACACCGGCAAGATGTAATACTTCAGCAAAACTTATAGCAGCGTTCCATGAAAATTCAATGATAAAATTATCTTCCTGTTTGCTTATTTTTTTTGCAGTTAATATGATTGTTTTATTTTCTGATATTATTTTTTGCAACGATTCATCTTTCCACTTTTTCGAGTTGCCAACTAAACATTTCCATAAAACTTTTTTTGTTTGCAACATTGCTGTTGTAATGTCTGCGTAATCATCTGCAGTTTCTAAACAAAAAATTTCTATTGCAGTTCCTGATGTTTTTTGAAACAATAATCTTGCTTCAACAACTTTTGTATTATTAAAAACGATGAATGAATATTCAGGTAAATATTTATCAAGATTGAAATATTGATCTTCTTTTATAGCCTGGTTTTTCCAAATTAACAGCTTGCTTTCATCTCTTTTTGGTAAGGGATGTTTAGCGATTTTTTCGCCAGGCAAATCATAATCAAAGTCTTTTATGAGTAAATTTTTAGGAGACATTTTTTACTGTTTCACAGGTTATCCACTTTATATTCAGGTACATTTTAAATTTTAATCACAAGTTTTCCTTCAAAGCCTTTGCAGCGTTGAATTCCAGCTAAGGCTAAGTATGTGGATAAATAAGAAGTGTATAATTTTGATAATAAAGTGGTAAAAAGTGTTATTTTGTGTCAATAATTTTTAAATTCGTTTCCAATTTATCTAAATGGCTGGTTTTCTTGGCGAATATGAAGCAACAATAGACGTGAAAGGTCGCTTTCTGCTCCCGGGCGGTATTAAAAAACAAATGCCCGAAGGAGTGAATACGATTGTCATCAGCCGGGGTTTTGAGAAATGTTTGTTGCTATATCCACTAAAAACATGGGAAGCCATAGAAGAAAAAATTAAAAAGTTAAATGATTTCAATCCGAAGGTAAGCCAATTCAGAACACTGTTTGTTGGCGGTGCAACTTATGTTGAGTTGGATACTGCAGGCAGAATTTTATTGCCGCCTTCATTACGTGAGTATGCGGGGCTTGGCAAAGATATTTTGCTTGCTTCTGATATAGACAAAATAAAAATCTGGGATTCCGGTAAGTATAAAAAGCTCTTTGAAGAATTTTCATCTGATGCTTTCGCAAGCCTTGCGTCAGAAGTGATGGGTAATGTAAACTTATAAAACAGTTATATGCAGGATGAATCATCTTATCATGTTCCTGTTTTATACGAAGAAGTTATCCGTGCTTTAAATATTCAACCCAATGGCGTTTATGTTGATTGCACTTTTGGCGGCGGTGGTCATGCAAAAGGTATTCTTGAAAACCTAAATGCTGAAGGAAGATTGATTGCCTTTGACCAGGATGCTGATGCGCAAAAAAATATTTTACATGATGAACGATTGATTTTTGTGCCGCACAACTTTCGTCATTTGCAACGCTTTTTACGATTGCACAAATATGAAAAAGTAAATGGCTTGCTGGCTGATCTTGGTGTAAGCAGTTTTCAATTCAATGAAGCGCAGCGCGGTTTTTCAACTCGCTTTAATGGTCCGCTTGATATGCGCATGGATAAGCGAACAGAAAAGACAGCATCAGAAATTTTAATGCATTACAGTGAAACGCAGTTGCACAAATTGTTTGAGCAATATGGTGAAGTTTCAAATTCAAAAACCTTGGCAAAGCATATTGTTCAGCAACGCAATTCTGTTCAGCTAAACAATATTGATGCTTTTAAACTGATGTTGCAGTCGGTTGTAAAAGGAAATCCGAATAAGTATTTCGCACAGGTTTTCCAGGCATTAAGAATTGAAGTGAATGATGAAATGGGTGCTTTAAAAGAAATGCTGAATCAATTGCCAAATGTGCTGTTGCCAAAAGCAAGAGTTGCTATCATCACTTTCCATTCAATAGAAGATCGTATCGTAAAAAATTATTTTAAGCAGGCAGTAACTGGTGACGATGAAAATAATCCTTTCAGCACAAAGCAGAAAGAACCTTTATTCAATATCCTATACAAAAAACCAGTTATACCAACACAAGAAGAAATAAAAAGAAATTCCAGATCGCGCAGCGCAAAGTTGCGGGTAGCAGAAAAAGTTTAATTGGTTTTATGAATCTATTTAAAAAGAAAATACAACCGGATAAACAAGCAAACCACGCTTTAGGACAGGGATTTATAAAATACACCTGGATCATTAAGCATTTTGCTTTTTTAATGTTCCTCGCATTGCTTGCTGTTATTTATATAGCAAATGGTCATTGGGCAGATAATACGCTGCGTGAAATAAATGTTACCGCGAAACAAGTAAAAGATATGGAGTATGAATATAAAAATTTGAAAAGCCTGGAAATGTATCGCAGCCGGGAATCGCAGGTTACGCAAGCTGCTGGAGCATTGGGTTTAAAGCCGGCTGGAGAACCACCTGTAAAATTGGAAGTGAGAACATCAACAACGAAAAACTGAAAAACCACCTATAGGCTGATTATGAAAATTGTTGTTAACCTGGAAAACATGTTTAAGAAATAATGGAAATTAAAAAAGACATATTATGGCGCGTTTATCTCTGCTTTTTGGCAATGGCCATAATATGTGCTTTTGTTGTTGGCAAAGCTTTTTACATTCAACAGGTACAGGGTGCATATTGGCGCAGCACAAGCGACAGTATGCATACCCGTATTGAAGAAGTGGATGCTGAACGCGGAACGATTTATAGTGAAGATGGACAAATGCTCAGCACAAGTATTCCGCAGTTTGATGTGTATGTTGATTTTAAGGCGGATGGATTAATTCAAAACAACGGAAAGGTTTTTAAAGATAATGTTGATTCATTGAGCATTTGTTTGGCTAATCTTTTTAAAGATAAAACTGCAGGCGAGTATAAATCGCTTTTAAATAAAGGGTATAAAAAAGGTGATCGTTATTTTTCTTTAAAGAAAAAAGTAAGCTTCGATCAATACCAGCAATTGAAACAATTTCCGCTTGTTCGTTTGGGAAAAAATAAAAGCGGTTTTATTGCTGAAGTACAAAACATCCGTTTAAATCCATATCAATTATTAGCCTTCAGAACAATTGGTTTGGAAAGACAGAATGCGCAAAAAGTTGGCCTCGAACAAACGTATGATACACTGCTGAAAGGCACGGCGGGTAAGCGTTTGGTGCGGTACATTTCAGGCGGCGTTGCAGTTCCTGTAAATGAAGATTATGATATTGAACCAAAGAACGGAAAAGATATTGTAACAACATTAGACAGCCGCATACAGGAAATTACAGAGAATGCTTTAATGAAAGAAATGGTGCAGAATGAAGCGACACATGGTTGCGTAATTGTAATGGAAGTTAAGACCGGAAAAATTAAAGCGATCGCAAATTTGGGTAGGCAATCAAATGGAAATTACTGGGAAGATTTTAATTATGCAATGACGCCAACTGAACCTGGCTCAACCTTTAAGCTCGCCACTATGATCTCTTTATTAGAAGATAAAAAGATCACACTTAACAGCAATGTAAATCTTGAAGGTGGTGTTTGGCAAATTAATGGCCGCACTGTTTACGATGCCGAAAAACATGGTCAGTTCAATGTACCTGTTAAACGTGCATTTGAATTAAGCTCAAATGTTGGCATGGCAAAGCTGGCTGTTGCAAATTATTCTTCAAAGCCTTCGCAGTTTGTAAATCATTTGAAAGCCTTGCATCTTGACTCGGCTACAGGAATTGATCTGTATGGCGAACGTCCGCCGTTCATTGATCGTCCCGGAAGTAGATACTGGAGCGCAACAACGTTGCCATGGATGGCTTTTGGATATAATGTTTTGATTACGCCATTGCACACATGCATGTTGTATAATGCGGTTGCAAATAATGGTGTAATGATGAAACCTTATTTGCTTGATGAAGTGATGCAGGAAGGAAATATCATTAAGCAAACACAACCTGTTGCGATAGAAAAGATTTGTGATAGTGTTACGCTGCAGCAATTAAAAGAATGTTTGGTTGGCGTATGTACAGAAAAAGGCGCAACTGCTTATAATCTTTTTAAAAATACATCTTATCCTGTTGCAGGTAAAACAGGAACTGCACTCGTTGCTGAAGGAAGAAATGGTTATGGAGCCGGTATTTATCAATCAACATTTGTTGGATATTTTCCAGCAGATAATCCTCAATACACTTGCGCTGTTGTAATTGTTAATAAACCACATGCAGCAGTATTTTATGGCGCTTCTGTTGCAGGCCCTGTGTTTAAAGAAATTTCTGACAGGCTTGTTACATTAAATGCACCGCAACCCGACAGTGTAAAATATGCAACTGTAAAATCAATTGACAGTTCTTCTTACAGCTATTCGGGTTTCAAAACGGATATTAAATCGATTCTTACAACAATTAATATTCCATATTGGGATTCTGCAAAAACACAACTCGCAAAAATGAATAAACAGGAAAGTCGGGCTTTGCTTTCAAGCATTAATGTGAGCAGCAAAACGATGCCGGTATTAAATGGTTTGGGGCTTAAAGATGCTTTATACATCTGCGAAAATGCCGGGCTTGTTGTAAAAGTAAATGGTGTTGGCAAAGTGGTTAGTCAATCTATAAACGCAGGTTCGCCCATTGCAAAAGGTCAACAAATAAAAATTGAATTGAACTGAGTGAAGAAACTGGAAGACATATTATATAGGGTGCGCATTATGGCTATCCATGGCAACAGAGATGTTGACGTGAGTGAAGTTACAGTTGATTCAAGAAACGTTGTAAGTGGCTGCCTGTTTGTTGCGATAAAAGGCGAAAAATTTGATGGACATACATTTATTAAGCAGGCTGTAAAAGCGGATGCTTCAGTTATTGTGTGTGAAGATTTGCCGCAAACGTTGAATGAAAACGTGACATTCATACAGGTTAAGAATTCTCATGAGGCAACTGCTTATATAGCACATAATTTTTATGACGAGCCATCAAAAAAATTAAAACTTGTTGGCGTTACAGGAACGAATGGTAAAACGACTATTGCAACACTTCAGTTTAAATTATTCAGTGCACTTGGTTATAAATGTGGTTTGATAAGCACCGTGCAAAATCAAATTGCAAATGATATCATTCCTTCAACACATACAACACCTGATGCAATTAGTTTAAATGCTTTACTAAAACAAATGGTTGATGCAGGTTGCACACATGTATTCATGGAATGCAGCAGCCATGCAATTCACCAGCATCGTATAACAGGTTTGCATTTTGCCGGCGGCATTTTCAGCAACATTACACATGATCATCTCGATTATCATAAAACTTTTGATGAATACATCCGGGTAAAAAAATCATTCTTTGATAATCTTACAAGCGATGCTTTTGCTTTATCAAATCTTGATGAAAAACGCGGTACCGTAATGCTGCAAAACACGCCTGCAAAAAAATATTACTACAGCTTAAAAAATGTTGCTGATTTCAAAGGGAAGATTTTGGAAAACCTGTTAACAGGTTTGGTAATGCTGGTGAATGATAAAGAAGTTCATTTCAGGTTGATCGGCGAATTCAATGCATATAACCTTCTTGCTGTTTATGGTGCCGCAATGTGTTTGGGCGAAGACAGCGAAAAAGTATTGCTTATGCTTAGCAATTTATCTGGTGCTGAAGGAAGGTTTGATTATATCGTGAGCAACAAAGAAAAAATCGTTGGCATTGTTGATTATGCGCATACGCCTGATGCTTTGGAAAATGTTTTATCAACTATAAAAAAATTGCGAAAAGGTGATGAACAGGTAATAACTGTTGTAGGCTGCGGCGGTGAACGTGATAAAACAAAGCGCCCTGTGATGGCGAAAATTGCAGCCGAGTTTAGCAACCGCGCAATTTTTACAAGTGATAATCCACGCAGTGAAGACCCAAATGAAATTTTAAACGAAATGAAAGCAGGGTTAAACAGTGCAGGCAAACGCAAATCAGTTTTAATAGCAGATAGAAAAGAAGCAATAAAGACAGCAGTAAGTTTTGCAAACAGTGAAGACATAATTCTGCTGGCAGGAAAAGGACACGAAAAGTATCAAATCCTTAACACCGGTTCGATACATTTTGATGATAAAGAAGTTTTGAAAGAAATGTTTGAATTAATGAATAAGTAAAGCCCCCATTCCTTAAAGGGAGAAAAGGCACAGCTTAATTAATGAAACATCTTAAAAATTTTTAATGGTTTTTAAATCCTCCCTTTAGGGAGTTAGAGGGCATGTTATATTATTTCTTCACATGGTTAAATAAGCACTACGATGTAAGCGGTGCACGCCTGTTTGAATACAATTCATTCAGAACTGCAATGGCTGTATTGTTTTCGCTCATCATTGCAACCGTGTATGGAAGAAAAGTGATAAATATTTTACGCAAAAAGCAAATTGGTGAAACGGTTCGTGATCTTGGATTGCAGGGTGAGCAACAAAAGAAAGGCACACCAACTATGGGCGGAATCATTATTATACTTGCCATTATTGTTCCTACATTATTATTTGCCGATTTAGATAAAGCCTATATAAGATTGATGTTGCTCTGCACAATATGGCTTGGTGTTATTGGTTTTCTTGATGATTACTTCAAATTAAGGGCAAGAAAAAAAGCGCTTGCAGAAGGCAAAGGTTATACAAAAAAGGATCGCGACGGGTTAGCAGGCGTTACAAAAATTATAGGCCAGGTTGGCTTAGGTATTATCATTGGGTTAACGCTGTACAACAATAATAATGTAGTAGTTGAACGCGAACTTACAGGTACAGAAACCGTTCGTTCAACATTAGAAAAAGGGGAACGTGTGGCAAGAGATTCAAACATTATTACGCGAAATGTAAATGGTGTTGAAAGAAGATTTGCTGAAGTAAAAACACCAATCACAACAATTCCCTTTGTAAAAACACATGAATTTAATTACAGCAGAATCATAAGCTGGATTGGTCCTGGTGCTGATAAATATACATGGATAGTTTATGTCATCATCGTAACATTTATTATCACTGCAGTTTCAAACGGCGCAAACATTACTGATGGTTTAGATGGTTTGGCAACCGGTGTTAGCGCAATCATCGGCGCAGGTTTGGGCATCTTCATTTTTGTGAGCGGCAACTATGTGCTCGCTGATTATCTCAACATTATGTACATACCCAACTTAAGTGAGCTGCTCATTTTTGTTGGCGCGCTGGTTGGCGCATGTGTCGGTTTTCTTTGGTACAACACTTATCCTGCACAGGTTTTTATGGGCGATACCGGCAGTTTGGCGCTTGGCGGCATCATCGCATCACTTGCCATTATTGTTCGCAAAGAATTATTGATACCTATTTTCTGCGGCGTGTTTTTAATAGAAAATTTAAGCGTGATGATCCAGGTAGGATATTTCAAATACACGAAGAAAAAGTATGGTGAAGGCAGACGAATTTTTTTAATGAGCCCGCTGCACCATCACTATCAGAAAAAAGGATTTCATGAAAATAAAATAGCAGTAAGGTTTTGGATCGTCACCATATTGTTAGTGGTAGCATCGATCATAACGTTGAAAATAAGATAGCATGAAGTCAAAATTCAAAAGTAAAAATTCAAATATCAGCAACTTTTTTTGACTTCTAACTTTTGACTTTTTAATTATAAAAAGCATGTCATATAAATTGATCATACTGGGCGGTGGAGAAAGTGGTGTGGGAGCAGCGTTGCTGGGCAAGCAGCAAGGATATGATGTGTTTTTAAGCGATGCAGGATTCATCAACGAAAAATATAAAACAGAATTAAGCGAACATAAAATTGAATTTGAAGAAGGCGGCCATACAGCAGAAAAAATTTTAAGCGCGGATGAAATTGTAAAAAGCCCGGGCATTCCTGAAAAGAATGACATGATAAAAACCATTCGCAAAAAACAAATACCGGTAATAAGCGAAATAGAACTGGCGTATCGCTTTAAAGGTGACTCAAAAATTATTGCCATTACAGGCAGCAACGGCAAAAGCACAACAACATCACTCATTTATCATATCTGCGAAAAAGCAGGATTGGATTGCGCACTGGTTGGAAATATTGGTTACTCATTCGCTAAACAAATTGCAGAAAACCCAAAAGGTTTATACGTGGCAGAGATCAGTTCTTTTCAATTGGATGATATAAAAGATTTCCGTGCAGATGTTTCTGTTTTATTAAACATCACAGAAGATCACCTCGATCGCTACGAATACAAATTCGAGAACTATATAAACAGCAAGTTTAAAATAATACAAAACGCAACAGCAAACGACTACTTCATTTACAATGCAGACGATGAAGTGATCATGAACAAACTTCAAACAACAACATTACACACACATCTATTACCATTTACCATGAAATACGAACCAACAAACGGCGGCTACATAAAGGGAAAAAATATTATGCTTCGCGTGAATGAAGAACGTGCAAGCTGGAGCATTTACGATTTTGCGCTTAAGGGAAAACATAATCAATATAATACTATGGCATCTTGCGTTGCAGCAATGGTGATGGGTATACGCAAAGAAAAAATTCGCGAAGCCGTTACTGATTTTCAAAGCCTGGAACATCGCATGGAGCATGTGGCAACCGTGCGTGGCATTGAATTTATCAATGACAGTAAAGCTACCAACGTGAATAGTACATGGTATGCATTGGAAAGTATGGACAGCCCTGTGGTGTTAATTCTCGGCGGCCTGGATAAAGGCAACGATTATAGTTTGATAGAAGGATTGGTAAGAGATAAAGTAAAAGCAATTGTGTGTTTGGGAATTGATAATTCAAAAATTCATAAAGCTTTTGAAGGTATGGTTTCACCGATTGTTGATACAGTTACAGCAGAAGATGCAGTGAACAAATCTTTTCGCCTGGCAACAAAAGGAGATGTGGTTTTATTAAGCCCGGCATGTGCAAGTTTTGATCTGTTTAAAAACTATGAAGACAGGGGAAAACAATTTAAAGAAGCTGTAAAAAATTTATAAAGTGGCCCCAATCCTAAAGAGAGTAAAGAAGAACGTATGATTGATAAAACATTTAAAAATATCGAAGAAGCAATGCACCCCTTTAGGGGCTGGGGGCGTGAATGGGGGCAACATCTTGGTCATAGGGCCAAAGGTGATAAATACATATGGAGCATAGTAATACTGTTGGCGATTGCTTCTTTGCTTGTTGTGTATAGTGCTACAAGTTCTCTTGCATATAAATATTATGATGGCAACAACACCATGTATTTATTCAAGCAATTTGCATTTATTGTAGTGGGTGTGTTGGTGATCTACTTCATGCATCGCGTAAACTACACTATTTATTCAAGAGTGTCTTTGTGGTTGTATCTTATTTCAATTCCTTTATTGATCTATACTTTATTTTTTGGTGTTGAAGTAAATGATGCAAGCCGCTGGATAAAACTGCCCGTTCTTAATCTTACCATTCAAACAAGTGATTTAGCAAGGCTTGCTTTGTTCATGTACATATCAAGACAACTAAGCCGCAAGCAAAGCGAAATCAAAGATTTCAAAAAAGGTTTTCTGCCCCTGATCATTCCTGTTGCAATTGTGTGTGTATTGATAATGCCGGCCAATCTTTCAACAGCATTATTAACCGGCATCACATCATTATTATTAATGTTTATTGGTCGTGTAAGCATTAAACACATTCTGCTTGTATTATCTATAGCTGCTATACCGGTTTTGCTGATTGTTGCGATTGCAGTATCAACGCATAGCGATAGCAGCAAGCCGGATAATGGCAAACCGGGAATTGCATCTGCATTGAATTCGATGGGTAGATTTGGAACGTGGGTGCAGCGTACGCAAGATTTTATTTATGCAAAAGATGATGAAATTCCTTACCAGGTGCAGCAACAAAATATTGCCATTGCAAATGGTGGAATTTTATTCGGACTTGGTCCCGGTAACAGCAAACAAAAAAATTATTTGCCGCAAGCTTATAACGATTCAATCTATCCAATCATCATTGAAGAATATGGTTTGTTTGGTGGATTGTTCATAATCTTTTTATACATGGTGTTTTTATTTAGATGTATTCGTGTGTTTAGAAAATGCCCCTATGCATTCGGCGCATTTCTCGCACTGGGATTAAGCTTCACATTGGTGATACAAGCCATCGCAAATATGGCCGTTGGCGTAAATCTTATTCCTGTTACCGGCGTTACGTTGCCGTTAGTAAGTATGGGCGGAAGTTCATTTTTATTTACCTGCGCATCTATTGGAATTATTTTAAGTGTGGCAAGAAATATAGAGAACGCACCTCCCAATCTCCCCGAAGGAGAGGAGTTAAATCCACTACCTAAAGTAACATTGATAGAAGTTGATGAATTAAACCGAAAAACAAAACCCGAAGCAGAATAAATGACTGATAACAGAAATATGAACGAGGTCAAAGCTCCCTCTCCTCTGGAGAGGGCGGGGGGTGAGGTCACTAAAAAAATTATAATAGCCGGTGGCGGCACAGGCGGCCACATATTTCCGGCAATCGCAATTGCAAATGCAATAAAGGAAATGCAGCCGCAAACAGAAATATTGTTTGTTGGCGCAACAGGAAAAATGGAAATGGAAAAAGTGCCGCAGGCTGGTTATAAAATTAAAGGATTGACGATAGCAGGTTATGACAGAAGTTCTTTGATAAAAAATATCTGGTTGCCATTTAAACTCGTTAAAAGTTTTTTACAAGTAAGAAAAATATTCAAAAATTTTTTTCCTGATGCAGTTATCGGTGTTGGTGGTTATTCAAGTTTTCCTGTTTTAAAAACGGCGCAGCAAAAAGGTATAAAAACTTTTATTCACGAGAGCAATTCGTTTGCAGGTAAAAGCAACATCATGCTTGGCAAAAAAGCAACAAAAATTTTTGTTGCAACGGAAGGCATGGATAAATTTTTTCCTGTAGAAAAAATTGTTGTAACAGGAAATCCTGTTCGAAAAAGCATTGCAGAAAGTAAGGTAACGAAAGAAGAAGCATTGCAATTTTTTGGTTTGGCGAATGAAAATCCAACAGTGCTGGTTTTTGGAGGAAGTCTTGGCGCAAAAAGTATTAATGAAGTGATGTCACAACACGTACTTGATTTCAATCCATTGGATCTTCAGTTAATATGGCAAACAGGTAAAACAACTGCAGCGAAATATTTAGAAAGAGCAAAACCTGTAAGCAATGTTTGGGCAAATGATTTTATAAATGAAATGGATAAAGCTTATGCGGCTGCAGATATTGTTGTATCAAGATCAGGTGCGATGACAGTTGCGGAATTATGTGTGGCAAAAAAGCCGGTGATTTTTGTTCCGTTTCCGTTTGCTGCGGAAGATCATCAAACAGTAAATGCAAAATATTTAGTAGATAAAAATGCGGCTCTAATGGTGAAGGATGAAATGGTGAATGCAAGATTGTTTTCAGAAATAACAACGCTTGCAAAAGACAAAGCAAAACAAGAAGATCTATCAAATAACATATCAGCATTTGCAATAAAAAATGCTGATAAAAAAATAGCAGAAGAAATTTTAAAAAGTATAGGTGAATAAATTATCAACCATACAAAAAATTTATTTTATAGGCATTGGCGGCATTGGCATGAGCGCTTTGGCAAGATATTTTAAAAGTCGCGGCGCAACTGTGAGTGGTTATGACAGAGCCACCACGCCGCTTGTTCGTGAATTGGAAGATGAAGGTATTGATGTGCATTTTGATGAAGATGTGAACGTTATTCCGAAAGATGTTGATGTGGTTGTGTATACACCTGCAATTCCTGCCGATCATGAAGAATTGGTTTATTACAAAGAAAATAATTATACGGTTGTTAAACGCAGTGATGTACTGCAATGGATAACTGAAAATTCTTACGATATATGCGTAGGGGGAACACATGGCAAAACAACCGTAACCACCATGATAGCGCACATACTTCGTGATAGTGGTTACGGTTGCAATGCCTTTTTGGGCGGCATTTCTTCAAATTATAAAACAAATTTTTGGAGCAGCGATAATAATGTTGATGTAATTGAAGCCGATGAATACGACAGAAGTTTTTTAAAGTTGTCACCTGATGTCGCTGTAATTACTGCGATGGATGCTGATCATCTTGACATTTATGGAACCGTTGCAGAGTTAGAAGAAGCATTTGTTGCATTTTCAAAAAAGATAAAACAAAATGGTTGCCTTGTCTCAAAATGTGGATTGCGAAGAAGTAAAGATCTGGCCGCACCGGCCCATTATACTTATGCTTATGATAACGATGCAGCAGATGTTTATGCAAGTGAAATTGAAGTAGTGAATGGAAGCTATAAATACAATGTTGTAAGCAAAGACTGGAAGCTGAATAATGTTGAGTTGCACATGGGCGGATTGCATAACATTGAAAATAGTATTGCAGCAATTACGGTCGCAAAATATTTAAGGATCGATGATGATAAAATAAAGAAAGCTATCAAAAATTTTAAAGGTGTTAAGCGTCGGTTCGAATATATTTTAGGAGGTCCAAATTCCCCTCTCCATTCGTGGAGAGAGGCTGGGGGTGAAGGGCATGTTTTGATTGATGATTACGCACATCATCCGGCAGAAATCAAAGCATTATTAAGTGGTGTGAAAAGTTTATATGATGATGAGCTCACAGTAATCTTTCAGCCGCACTTGTATAGTCGCACCAATGATCTGGCAGATGACTTTGCACATAGTTTAGATATGGCCGACCAAGTGATTTTATTGCCAATTTATCCTGCCCGCGAAGTGCCGATGGAAGGTGTAACAAGCCAATTGGTGCTGGATAAAATGCAACTGCCGCAAAAACAAATTTTAGATAAAAATGCAATGCTCGATTGGGTGAAATTATACAAGCCAAAATTATTGGTGATGTGTGGCGCCGGAGATATTGATGCATTGGTTGAACCTGTAAAAGAAATTTTAATGCAGTAATGAGTGTTAAATCTAAAATAAAAACAATTAGCTGGTCAGTACTTGGGTTAAGCTGCATTGTATTGCTTGCTGCTGCAATGAAAGCAAAAGATTCAAAGGCATGCAGCAATGTTGAAATAAATATTGAAGGCGCAAAGCAACACCTATTTGTAAAACCTGCTGATGTAATTGATGTGTTAAATCAAACTAATATTCATGCAGGAGAAACTTTAGCAGATATTGATTTGAGGAAGACAGAAACTATGCTGAAGAAAAATGCATGGATAAAAAATGCAGAATTGTTTTTTGATAATCATCAAACGCTGCATGTTAATATTACAGAAAGAGAACCGGTTGCCAGAGTGTTTACAACGAGCGGTAAATCGTTTTATATAGACAGTACTGCTCTGCGTTTGCCGGTAAATGAAAATGCAACAGCAAGAGTAATGGTGTTCACATCCTTTCCTTCTGATAAAGATGTTTTGTCAAAGCCGGATAGTTTGGTGTTGAATGATGTGAAAACATTGGCAAATTATATTTCTGCTGATAGTTTTTTAAATAAACAAACAGCACAAATAAATATCACGCAACAACGCACTTATGAAATAACACCGGTTGTTGGCGATCAAATAATTCGTATTGGCAATGCAGATAGTTTGGATGAAAAATTTTTTAAGCTGCTTGCCTTTTATAAAAATGTTTTTGCAAAGGTCGGTTTCGAAAAATATAGCGTGATCGATGTTCAATATCACGGACAAGTTGTGGCCGTCAGGAGAGGTGAAGGTTATAAAATTTCAGATACGGCAAGAGCAATGGCGCAATTAAAACAGGTAGATACAAAACTGAATACTGTTTTAAATGATACAACCTATTCAGCGCCGTTGCCAAAAGCAAATGTTGATTCGGCGAAAAGTGTTGCAATTAAACATGAAGCGAAGAAAGTTTCATCAACAAATGCTAAAAAGAAAACAAGTAATAATACAAAAGGCAAAACAGTAAACAATAAAAAAGCACAAGCAAAGAAGCCGAAAGCAGTGATGAAAAAAAGGAAATAGGAGAAGGAGTTAGAATATGAATTTGAAACTGAAGTTGAATAAAGATATTCAGTACAAGGGAGTGACACAAGGGACGACGCCACGAAGAACAATAAAAAATAATAAACAACATAAAAACTTTTTTATAAACAACAAACAACTAAAACAATCTCTATGAACCAAAGTACAAACGGCACACAACCGGTTTATGATGAAACGGGCATGCCGATTATTGTTGGCCTTGACATTGGCACAACAAAAATTGCTGCGATTGCCGGCCGCAAAAATGAATACGGCAAACTGGAAATCCTCGGATTTGGCCGAGCGGACAGCAACGGCGTGCAACATGGCCAGGTGCTGAACATTGATCAAACAATTAAAGCGATTCAACAAGCGTTGGCGAATTGCGCAAAAAGCAATCCTGACCTTGAAATTAAAGATGTGTATGTTGGCGTTGCCGGGCATCACATTAAAAGCTTGCAAACACGTGGTGACATTGTTCGCCAAAACGCTGATGTTGAAATTGAACGCTGGGAAATTGATCAGCTGATAGAAAATCAACGCAAAACTTTTATTCCGGCAGGCGATCAAATCATTGATGTGATACCACAGGATTTTCATGTGGACAATTATCAAAACATCAAAGACCCTGTGGGTTACAATGGCGTAAAAGTTGGCGCAAATTTTCACATCATTACCGGCGACAGAAATGCGATAAGAAATATTTATCGTGCGGTTGATCGCAGCAGTTTAAAAACAAAAGATCTGGTTTTGCAGCCACTCGCTTCATCAAGTGCGGTTATGAGTGAAGTGGACATGGAAGCTGGCGTTGCCATTTTAGATATTGGCGGCGGCACAAGTGATCTTGCTGTTTTTTATGACGGCATTTTAAAACACACTGCAGTGATTCCTTTCGGCGGTGAAAATATTACCAACGATATACGCATGGGTTTGGGTGTGTTAAAAGGTCAGGCTGAAGCAATGAAAACACAGTTTGGAACTGCATTGGCTGATGAAGCAAAAGCAAACGCGTTTATAACTATTCCTGGTTTGAAAGGAATGGCGCCGAAAGAGATCAGTGTGAAAAATCTTGCTGCAATTATACAGGCGAGAATGAGTGAAATACTTGATTTCGTTACGTATCATATAAAACAAATTGGGTTGGATGCACGTGCATTGAATGGCGGAATTATTTTAACCGGCGGCGGTTCTCAATTGAAACATTTAATTCAATTAACTGAATACTGTACGGGAATTAATGCACGCATTGGTTATCCTAATGAACATTTGGCGCCAAATCATATTGACGAATTAAAGAAACCAATGTATGCAACATGTATTGGTTT
>JAFBAF010000195.1 GCA_019247895.1 Parafilimonas sp.
ACTATGTCCCGGCTCTTGGTATGAAGATACGGTTAAATATCGTTTCTTCTTTCTATTTCATCCCGTTCATCTCTTGCTGCTTTCTTTGCTTCATTATCTAAATTGTTGGCAGCTTTTTCACTTTCATTTTGTGCTTTGTTAGCTGCATTTTTAGAAGATGTCTCAGCATCGCTTACTGCATTTTTAATTTTACCGCCGATCTTATCGAAGACATTACCGGCTTCACCTTTTGCATCGTTAGAGGCTTTGTATGCTTCGTTGTCTGCACGTCTTGCATCGTTCTCTGCATTTGTTTTTACATCTTTTACACCATTTTTTATGGCAGTGCCGGCATCATCGAAGGTGTCTGCGATTTTATTGCCAAGGCTTTCATTTGTATTACTCATAATTTATTTTTTTAAATGAATAAATAAATTGTAAGTATGGTAGGGCAATTTGTGTGCCAGCGAAATGAAAGTGTTATTGTTGGGTAAAGTATGTACGAAAAGTCTTGAGATATTTGTTAAAAATTCTATGAGAATTGTATTAGACACAAATATTTACAGGCGGGACTTTGCCTTAAATTCAAATGACTTTAAAGTTTTTATTGACTATCTACGAAAAACAAATGCAACTTTAAGTGTGCCGCAAATTGTGATAGAAGAATTGTGTTTTTTGTATGATATGGAGGTTGACAAATTGAAAAGCCACTTAGAAGTTGCTATAAAAAACTATAATCAAATCAGTATTGATGAAAGTTTGTGTTTAATTAAAAATGAAACGCAGCATAGAATTACTTATAAAGAGTTTTTGTTTAAAAAATTGGAAATACATTATATAGATGAACCTAATTATAAAAATGATTATTTAAAAGAACTTGTTAAACGTGGTATTCAAAAAATTAAACCTTTTTCTTTAAAAGGAGAAGAGTTTAGAGATGCACTTTTATGGCTAACAATTTTAGATTATATAAAGCAAGATCAGTATGATGACAACGTTTTTATATCTGCCAATGTAAAAGATTTTGCTGATGAACAACGAAAAGACCTTCATCATATTCTCCGAAAAGAACTAAGTGAAAATAATTTAAAGCTTACTTTTTTCACATCGCTTCAAGAATTCAATAAGACATTTTCACTAAAAATTGATTT
Organism: Parafilimonas sp.; assembly: GCA_019247895.1. Classification (GTDB taxonomy): domain Bacteria; phylum Bacteroidota; class Bacteroidia; order Chitinophagales; family Chitinophagaceae; genus Parafilimonas. Next base: position 1,131 of record JAFBAF010000195.1, read on the forward strand.
CATTACTACTGATTGGATTAACGAAAACTTAGATTGGAAAAGATTAAATGAAGGTGCTTGCAAAGAAGGCAATATACATTGTACTTATTTTTTCGAATTATATAATAGGCGGTCTACACTCAAAGAAAATCTAGAATTTTATGAACTAGAAAATGCCTACTTAGATGAAAGTATATGCGAGTTTTATGTTTATGAAATTCCAAACGGTAATTATGCAGTGCAAATCTTTTTATCAGGCATTATAAAAACAAAGTTTTTCATTAAGGATACATCAGATTCTGATTACATATCGGAAACAATCAGCACAGAATTTGGCACGCGAACAAAGATTGAAATTAAAGACAAGTCTATAGTTAAGTATACTGATGAATATTTTGAAGAAGAAAGCGGTCTGAATTTTTATTAACTACGAAAAGTAAAGTGTTGAGATTAGAAAAATCACTGCAGCTACAGAATTAATTATTCTTTTTGCGCTGCAATCTTCTTTCAATACTTAAAACATCGTCGAGCCATTTTGGTGGAGCAGGTAGCAATTCAATAATGTTATTATTTTTTTTATAACCAACTTCCATTGCTTCGTCAGAAGAATTATCTATGAAGTATATTTCTTTAAAAAGATGCAGTTTAGTTTTTAGATAAGAAAGTGCTGCTTTGTATCTGTGCATAATAATTCCGACAGGAACATCATGTCCACCTTCTTTTACTCTGCGATGTATTCGGTTAATGTTTACATTTATATCATCTGTACACAGAAAGTATAATACTATATCATAACCATATTTCTGCACCTTTTCAATCCATTCATAATCTGAATCTCTCGCAAGATTGCTTTCAATCATGAAATCAGTTTTGTCTTTTAATAACTCAGCAACCTTTTCACGATATATCATTTCAGCCTTTGCAAAGTTCTCCGCTGTGTAATCTCCAAGTTCTTTTGTGAAAACATCAACATTAATAAACGGGAGATGCTGTTCGATAAATTTTTTTTCCAGTGCAGTGTAATAGTACGTTGTTTTTCCTGCGCCGTTTGGTCCGGCAAGAATGTATAAGGTGGGCATTTAAAGACTGTACTCTTTTTTGAGTATTCTTTTAGTTTTTGTTTTCGGGTCTTCCTCAATCAATTCTCCATCCTGCAGGTAAACAATTGTGCTGTTTGCTTTAATTGCTTTTTCGCGAACAGTTTGCTTTATCGCTTTCTGCATTAAGGTAAAATCGATATTTACTTTTTCTTTTTTCATCAAATCAAAGTTAATTAAAAAATTGCAGTGACGTTAGAGCTAAATGTTCGGCATTTATTCCTTTGCCTTTTTTGAGCGGTTAAATTTTATTTTATAAATATGCAAAATAATGCAGGGTCTCACGACTTAGCACATGGCTGTGAGTGAAGACCCTGCTACGACAGAAATTTATTTTTTAAATGAATAAATAAATTGTAAGTATAGTAAGACAATTTGCGTGCCACTGCTACGTACTATAAAGTTAATACATGCACGTTAGCCTTCATACAGCTTTAGTGTAACATATTAAATACATTTTCATTTTCCGGCACTTTCTGTTTTTCAATTAAGGTAAACTGCATAAAAATGTTTCTTTAATTTGTGGCATGCGCATTATTATAGCTTGCTTAGTATTTTATTTTACCACATCTTTTTGTTCGCCACAAAATGCAACCATGCAACTGGCAATTGCACGCGTACAATATATTTATCACGCTAAAAAATTAACCGGTAATGCAGCGTGGGCGGCCTATGGAAGCAATCAATATAACATCCCGCTAATTTATTATGCAAATGACACTACTTACATTGCAAATCCGCATGAAAAGTTTTTAAATCAATTTCATCCGCAGTTAATTTTTAATACTGATTCTTTAAAGATATACCAGTTAAATCGCCGTATTGATGAAGCCCCGTTTCACATGCAGGTGAGTATTAACTTCCAGGGCGATACTTCAGCCTACGATTATTTTTCACCTTATATGAAATGCAGTTCAAGAGAAGAGTTCGAGCATGTAACGGGTTATGCAACCAGCACGCAGATTTGGGCTTCTATGGTTTTGCACGAATGTTTTCATGGCTTCCAGTTCTTACATAAAGGCTATACTGAATACGCTGTGCAAACTGGTTTTATAATGACTTCTATAGGGGATAGCTTGCAGCAATTATATAATTCGCTGCAGTGGTTTAAACAGTCGGCAGATGCAGAAAATAATTTGCTGTTACAGGCGATAAAATCTTCTTCAAAACAAGAAACAGACAGCCTTGTGCAACAATTTTTTAAGTTAAGAAATAAAAGGAGGCTGCGCACAAATTCGGAAACAAAGCACAACATCACCTTACTTGAAAAATGCTTTGAAACGCTTGAAGGAACGGCGCGTTTTGTAGAAGCAAGTTCGCTAGAAAATCCACTGCCTGATAGTACGTTAAGCACTATTGATACCAGCTTTGCAATTAAACAGGAAACAAGTTTCAAATTGCCTGAATATTTATATAAAACAGAAATTTCACAAAGGTATTTTTATACCACTGGTTATAATGAAATAAGGTTGTTGCAAAAAATGAGAATTGATTATGCCGCCCAATTGTTTAACCAGCCTTCAGTTACAGCAGAGGATATTTTGCATGCATCAATCGGATCAACTAATTAGCATAGAAATAAAGACATTAGGCAAACAAACAACCGGCAATGCACCGGCTTTTTTATAAATTATATATAAATGTGTTGTCTTCACGAACTACGTTTCAGCACATTTATCTTGTACATAAATATTTTAGTTCTCGATGAAGCAAAGTTCGCCAATGCAATGTGTAATAATTATTTATTGGCAATGCTTTGCATGTGTCAATTCGCCTTGATGTTGCTTTTGTAGTGATGATTTGCAGCAGTTGAAAATTTTTATGCTATTTTTTTCTTTTTCCAAAACTTCTTTACAATGGCTAAGCTAAAAAGTGTTTGTACCTGGGAAATGTATTTTTTTATTTGCTTCCTTTTATAAATAACTATATATGACGGATGATGAATGGGGATAAAAGTTATTCCATCAACAAGGAAGGATTTGTACTTGAAATTTTTATCAAGCGCTCCTAACTCAAATGAATATTTTTTTGCAATAAAGTTTGACACTTGTTTTCCCAACAAAAAAATTACTGTTGGTTTGAGTTCATTTATTTCTAATTCAAGATTTGGAAAACATTTTTCCATTTCATTTTGAATTGGATATCTGATCTTTTCATTTTTTAAAGGGAGGCATTTAACTAAGTTAGTTTTATAAAACTGTAATTGTTGCAGATACGGTTTTTCAATCATTGAAATCAAACTACCTGAAGCAGTTTCAGGAGATAAAGGCTTAGTTGTTTTTACATCATCAACTTGAACAGCAGAAAGTCCTAACCAGAATATTTGGGATTGTTTGTAATTATCAAATAATGGAAGTTGATTAAGATATAAACCACAAGCTTTACATTTTTTTCTACACGGAAGTATTGATTGATTTAAGCCCGGAGAATATTTCACCGCCATTAAGATTAATTGTGCGGTAAATATATGAATCAATAATTTTTTTGTCAACTTTTGAAAAGTTGCCGCTATGAAAATTAAATTGTAAGCGACCTACCAAGCTTGAAAGATTTGCGTCTGGCTGCATTTGCTGAACTTTTAAATCACTTCCTTGCGCTTCAAGATCGTGATAAATTTGGGTAGCATGATAAGGTCTGTATTGAAATACGCTTGTTCTGAAATTTACATTTTTTTCTAAAGCAATATTTTTTAATGTTTTCGCCAGGTTGTAAGTCATCTCCATGTCTTCAATGGTTTCATCAGGAAATCCATATATGAAATAACCTTTTATATTAATACCCGCTTTAAATGCTTTCGAAATATTATTTATTATGGTATCTATATTCTTAGTCTTATTTATTTGCGATAAAATTTTGGGTGAGCCGGATTCAATACCTATGAACAATTCAAAGCAACCGCTTTGCTTTAATGAAGCCATTAAAATATCATCTGCTGCATTAAAGGTCATTACATGCGCCATTGAACGCCAACTATAATTAAAGTTTGAAAAAACATTTATAGCTTTTTGTACAGAATTTTTTGTCTTTAAAAACAAATCATCTAAAACTCTTATTGAGTTAACTAATGGATACTTTTCTTTTATGTCACTTAATTCTTTACTGATTGATATTTCAGTTCTTTCTCTTACCGGGTAATCTGCATTAAGCGACCTCGCAGCAGCGCAAAAAGTACAGTTGTATATGCAACCTCTGCTTGCAACAATATTAGCTTCCAAAAAACCTAATGGATGTTGCACCGGTTCATTTACAAAGAAGTCGCGATTAAGAGGTAAATTAGAAATATCGTTTACAATGTAATTTGAATTACTATTTACCTGAAATACCCTACGGTTGGTTTCTTTTATAACCGGCTCATCTTTTAGTGTGTCTGTTACAATTGCAAGAGTTATAAATTCACCATCACCTGTAACAATATCAATTTTGTTCTTAGTTCTCCAATCAAGGATTTTTTTATAAAGCTCTTTTGTTGATAAGCCACCAATGATTATATGCGCTTTATAATTAATTGACTCAATTAAATCTTTTACTAAATCATAGTTTGTTGTAAAGATGTTGCTAGCTATAAAATCTGGCTTCTCTGTGTTTATATTTTCAATTAACTCTTTTAAAGAAATTTTGTTAGCAACAGCATCAATTAGATTAACTTCAATATTATTTTCCTGAAGTATTGTAGCAATGTATCCTAAACCAATTGGCGGCAATGAATCCTCATCATACAACTTGTTTGTATGGCGGAATAATGGTGAATTAATAATTAAAACTTTCATTGCTGTAACTTCTTTATTAAGTTTTGAATTTCTTTTATTGGAGCTCTTGCATTGACTTCGATGTAAGCATTTAATTTTTCAAGAGCCGACTCAACGGTAATAATATTTCTTAAACTTAACTCTTCAATTATCCACAGCAATCCCCGCACTGGCACTTGCTTGCTGATTGATATTTTCCTTAAGCTGCCGTCAGAGGTTAGTAATACAGCTTTTTTTCTTATTGCCAATTCTAACACAGAACTATCTGGAAAGCTTAAAGCAGTGTATTGATTTTTTATTTCTGCAATGTCTTCGTATGCACCAAGATTATCAATATTTAATTTACCGCTTGCTATGTAAGGTTCTATGATATTCCACTGTTCATCGTCAATAATTTCTCCAACTACCAACGGTGTTGTAAAAGCAATTATACCAAGTTGAAAAAAATGGTTTATTAGATTTAATTCAACGAGGTCAAATAAAATGCACGAATCTTTTATTACTATTTCGTTTTTACTTGACACCAGTATAACCTTTTCTTAATTGATTAATGCTAACATTCCAAAGAGCTGCTGCTTTGCTTAAGCTTATTAATTCTTCTGCTAAAGCCCGATTAATTAATTGGTCAAACAATTTTGATTTTTCTTGTCCAATGTATTCACCAGGTTCTTTTTTTTGACCATGATTTTTACTCAACCAAATCATCCAACGTTGGTAATAATTATCAGTAATTACTTGTAATTCTCTTAATCTATGTATGATTGCTCGTATAGAAATACCAAAATATTCTTTAATTGAAATCAGTTCATTAAGTTGGATATAACTTCTTTTTGAACTTCCAATCATTTTAAGCAACATTTCAGTTGGAAGTAATAAACAACTTGAAAATAAATGACAAAACCTTTCTACTTCTTTTGAGTTCGAAATAATCTCATCCGATAACTCTAAAAGTAAATGTGCCAGTTCGTGAATTATAGTAAAACGAATTCTTTCAGTTGACTTGTCTTTAGCATTCACGACGACAACCGGAATGCCTGATGAAGTAAACACAGCAATCCCGTCAATTTGGTCAACATCATCTATCAATATTACTTTGATGCCTTTCAATTCTAACATTTCAACTATGTTAGATATAGGTGCAGTTCCTAAATTCCAATCTTTTCTTAATTTATTAGCGGCTTCTTCAACATCATGCTTGTTTTTTATTTTAAAATCTTTAAGTGGATTTTCGAAGATGGTATGAATATTTAAGATATGTTCAATTTCTAAATAGCGTTCAATATAATCTCTCACTCTTTCAATAATAGATTCTTCAGTTTTTTTTGGAAGGCTTGCAACTTTTCGAAATAAAACCTCGCCAAGTTCAACTTGTTTTTTCTTAGTGAAATAATCTGGTTTTAAATTAAGTGCCTTTGATATGGAAAGTAATACATCACTTGATGGGTTCATTAATCCCAATTCATATTTCCCGAGTGCTTGTTTAGTAATTTTATTATTTAAAGCATTGGCAAGTTCTTGCATAGATAAACCTGCGTACTTTCTTGCAAGCTTTAATCTATTACCAAAATTATTTTGAGATTGAGTTTCCATTTTATTCGTCTTGTTGACAAAAGTATATACTTTTTTTATTTTGTCAACCAAATTTTTTTAATTTTGTCGAAATATATTTTTAGTTCACCGGCTGCCGGATTGAAATGAAAAGCCCGCAGCGCAGCGAGGACTTGTAACGTAAAGCCGGAACTGCTGCTCAATTGAAATACAATAGCCGACAGCCCCAAAACAAAAAAGTTATAAAGTCAGATTACTTCGTTCTTCCCAATGAACGTGTAAGTGCTTATGTTTTTATTAAGAACCTTATGAAGTAAATTTGTACAATGCCTTCGAAGCAAGAACAACTACAAAAATTTCAACAAGAATATAACAGGTTAAATGAGCAGCAAAAGAAAGCTGTTGATACCATTGAAGGTCCGGTAATGGTGA
>JAFBAF010000220.1 GCA_019247895.1 Parafilimonas sp.
TTGTAAAATAAAGCCCGTATTCTTTCCATGTTGGTATTGAGGATGTTGGTATATCGCCTGTTGAATATTGGCCTAAAATTGTGCCGTCTGCAGTTTCAATAGTGAAAGTAAGATTCGGTTCTATACCGGAAGTGTTCAAAACATTCATAATCCAGGCAGCAAATTGGTATGTGGTATTTGGGCAGAGGTTAGTTACAGTAGTTACAAAAAAATCTCCCGGTTCGTATGATGCGTTTACCAGCATAAAAGCACCGTTACCAGTGTGATCAGAATTTACAGTATGCCAATGACCGCCAAAGCAATTTGAGGTAGTTTTTGTAATTGTATAATAGCCATCATTAGGGCAAGTGGAAGTAGTATAAATATAAGCCGGTGCATAATTACCATTGGTTGGTCCTGTTCCAAAAGTTATATCAACAACAGGATCGCCCAAACTGCCATTACAAAGTTGTGATTTTGCGGTATAACTAAAAATTAATGCAATAAAAGTGATCAGTATATATGGCAATGCAGTAAGGCAAGTTGTTGCTCTAACTTTTATCACTGAAATTTTTGCGAAAATTAGAATAAAACACAGGGTTTGCCAAGTGTAATTATAACGGAAACATAAACCGAGGTTAAATGTTTTGTGATGCAAGTTTACTTACATCGGCATAGGTAAGTGGTTTTGATAAAAAATCTTTCACGAAATTATTTGATGCGGCTCTTTGTTTGTCCGACGGATCGATAGAGGAAGAAAGAAGGTAAATTATAAACTGTTCCTGGATATGATCATTCATTTTTGAAAATTCCTCTAAAAAATCCCAGCCATCTATTTCCGGCATATTTATATCTAAAAATAAAATTGTTTTAGTTTGATCAATCGTATTATTATAAGCTGAACTAATATATCTTAATGCAGTAGCAGGAAATTCAAAAGCCTGCACATCGCTTTGCGGCGCGGCTTTTTTTATTGTGTACTTACATAACATGTTATTAGTTGCGTCATCATCCACAATTATAAAACGCTGTACCATGCTATAAGGTTTTATAAATTTGATTCAGTCAAACGGCTTTGTTCAAATTCAATGATAAATTCCGTGCCTTCATTTACCTTACTGTGCACACTTATTTTTCCGCCAAGTGCTTCTATTTGTGTTTTCACCATAAATAATCCCATGCCTTTTCCTTCCACATGGCTGTGAAATCTTTTATAAAGCCTGAATAAACGATCCTCGTATTTTTCAAGATCAATACCCAGGCCATTATCTTTAAATGAAAGCACCAAATGTTCGTGTGTAAGCCTGCTTTTTATATCAATTAAAAGCGGCACTTCTTTGCGGCGGTATTTTATACTGTTTACAATAAGATTATAAAATACCGAATACATGTAACCTTTTAATGAGTTCACTTTATCGATAGCTGAAAAATCGACATTAATAGTTACATTTTCTTTGCGCACAATGTTATCAATACTTTCAATAATGCTATTGGTTAATTCAGTAAAACTAACCTTTTCGCGTTTCTCATTTATTTCTCTTCTTACCTGTAATACATGATTCAGATCGGCAACTATTTCATCTAATTTTTGAACCGATGAAAGCAAAGCAGTTGTAAATTCCTTTTTCTCATTATCATCCAGCGCATCATTTTTTAAGATTTCTGCAAAGCCGATAATATTTGCAACCGGAAGACGAAGATTATGCGAAACGATGTAGGCAAATTGTTCAAGATCTTTATTATGCCGGATAATATCTCTTAAAATTTGTTCGCGTTCTGCCTCTGCTTGTTTTTGTTCTGTGATATCCTTTATAATTCCATATAAGGCTATTGGCATCCCATTGTCATCAAACTCATATTTACTTTCTGTGTAAACATATTTTATGCTGCCGGAAGCAGTAATAATGCGATGATTAAATGCAAATCCCTGCAAAGAATTCCTTCCCTTTTCAATTTCCTTTTTCACCTTATGTTTATCTGCAGGATGTACAAAAGATAACCAAGCTTCTTCTGACAAGGCTGTTGCTTTAGGTTCAAGGCCGAATATTCTATATGCTTCATCAGACCATTTGGATGTTTGTGTAGAATAACTGATCTCCCAATTTCCTATATGTGCAAGCGCCTGCGCCTGGTTAAGACGCATTTGCGTTTGTAATATTTCTGCTTCCGCTTTTTTTCTTTCGCTGATATCTCTTATAAAAGCGCATAAAAAAGGTTCTTCATCTTCTTCACTAACAGGAACAATAAATACTTCTACCTGCAGTTCCTTTTCGCTTTTATTCAGCACCTTTATTTCTACCAGTTTGTTCAGCACAGGATCTTCGCCGGTTGCAAGATATTTACTAAACCCTTTTATATAGCGATCTCTGTATCGCAGCGGTATTATGGTGTCAACTATATTTTTCCCAAGCGCTTCGCTTTGTTTCCATCCCAATAATTTTTCAGCCTGCATATTCCACAATGTTATGTTCAAACTCATATCAATACATACAATAGCATCGAGAGCAGACTGCATAATGAGCTTTCTTGTTTCATTACTGTGCCGCGCAGCTTTTTCTTTTTGCTTCGCTTTTTCTTCAGAATTTTTTTGCTCTGTTATATCGTTGAAATAAATAGTAAGGCCAGATGGTGAAGGATAAACCTTAGTACGCAACCACATTTGCGCATACGGTGAAAAATCTACAAACTCTACACGTTCCTGCGTATCCATTGCAAGTTTATAACCATTATAAAAGGTATTTCCAACCGCCTCCGGAAAAACTTCCCATATATTTTTTCCGATTAAATATTCTGCAGCGCGGCCAAACATCCTTTCGGATACTTTATTGGCATATACAAAATTCCAGTTTGCATCCAATGCTATAAATCCGTCAGAAATTCTTTCAACCAAAGTCTTATATCGTTCTTCATTCTTTTTTGCTTCGGCTTCAGCTTTTCTTTGTTCTGTAAGATCTCTAAAATAAACTGAAACACCAGTTGGTGAAGGATAAATGCCAGCCTGCACCCATGACTGTATTGCGGCAGAATAATCTTCAACATGCATATTCTGCTGCGTTCTCATAGCTTCATGATAAGCTTTAAAAAAAGTTTTGTCAACGGTTGCCGGAAATAATTCCCAAATGTTTTTTCCTATTAGTTCAGAAACTGGTTTTTGAAACAAAATACCAGCCACTTTATTTGCGTACGTAAATTTCCAGTCGGTATCAAGTGCAATAAAGCCATCAGATATTCTTTCTACCAGTGTGCGATATTTTTCTTCACTTTGCGCAATTAGCTGCGCCGCAATTTTCCGCTCAGTAATATCTTCTGTAAAAATTATAATACCTCCAATTTCACCTGTTTCTTTTTGCCAGGGATGAATTTCCCATCTCACCCATGTAACACTGCCATCATTTCTTATAATACAATCTTCGTCTTTTGCTTCAACATTTCCATTTAAACAGTTCTGATGTATCGCTTTCCATTTACTGCTTGTTTGGGGAAAAATTTCATAGAATGATTTTCCTTTAATCTCCTGTCCTCCCAGTTTATAATCCGATATCCACCTTGAACTTACTACCAAAAACCGCATGTCAGTATCAAACATGGCTTTTGCAGTAGAACTATGTTCAATGTATTGCTCAAGCTGCTTTTTATATTCAGTATGATACACAGCATTTGTATCGTGTGCAAATAATTGGTTTTTCTCTTTGCCTCTTAATGATTCCATAACAGACAGGCTTCGGCTTATGGCTTTACACAGGATAATCAAGGTGGATTAGCTTAAGCGAAGCGTAGGGCTTTTTCAATTTAAAATCAAGGTAATAATTTTTATATTGATAAACAAACAAAGAATGAGAAGGAAGTATATTTATCATCCAATTCAATGTTTTTAAACCAAACTAATGCGACAAATGCAATTTAATTTCTATACCATAGCACTGTGGAAACCTTATTGTACAAGTTTCCATTGGGCAACTTTAGAAAGCGGGATAACTGCCAAACAGTAAAAAAAATAGAAAACGAAATTTATGAAAGCAAGATCCATCAAAGGAAAAACAACTGATGAAATCCAATCATTATTGCAACAAACCATGAACGATGGTTTTAATCCAACACTTGCAATTGTATTTGTTTCCGTAAAACACGACAGGAACGCTCTTCAAAAAATTTTCAGCGATGCAGGCATCGTTATTTTTGGCGTTACTACCAATGGTGATTTTGTTGATGAAGATATTGAACGCGAAACCGCTTCCATTCTGTTACTGGATGTCAATACCAGTTATTTTACTGTTCTTTTAGAAGAATACCCGAACAAAAATTACCGTGAAGTTGCCGCATCAATGGCAAAAAAAACATTGCAAAAAATAAAGCGTCCTGCATTTTTAATTGCCGGCAGCCATATGGAAACTGATGCAGAGCAATTATTGTTTGGTTTTGCAGATGTTACCGGCGAAGATGTAAATATACATGGCTGCATGGCCGGCGACGATTTTGCCTTTCACGAACAATTTGTTTTTACCAATGATAAAGAAACAAACAGAGGTATTGTAATGGTTGCTTTTGATGAAAATAAAATGCAAATAAAAGGACGTGCTACATGTGGCTGGCATGCAGTAGGCACTGTTAGAACCGTTACAAAAAGCGAAGGCAATCATGTTTATACAGTTGATGATGTGCCCGTACTTGACCTTACTGCAAAATATGGCGGTTTGCAAATAAAGGAGGCTTCAGATTTTTCGGTAGAGGTAGCTTCACAATTTCCCTTACAAATGCAAAGAGCAAAAGGTGACCCCGTTATGCGCCCTGGTTTATTGATTGACTGGAACGACCATTCTTTTTATTGCAGCGGCGCTGTTCCGCAGGGCAGTAAAATACGATTTTCATTGCCACCTGATTTTGATGTGATTGAAAAAGTAATTAATGCCTGTGAAGATTTGAAAGCGACAGAAATGCATGAAGCTGATGCCGTAATTATTTTTAGTTGTGCTGGCAGGTTTATTGCGCTCGGCCCTTTAGTAAATGAAGAAATCGAAGGCATGAGGAAAGTATGGAATGTACCGATGGTGGGCATGTTCAGCAATGCTGAATTAGCAAGAGCGACCGGCGGAAATTTAGAAATGCATAATTTAACTGCGTGCGTTGTAGTACTGAAGGAAAATTAAAATGAACGAGCGACTCTCAAACATAGCACTGCTTATTCAGCAATCCGCATTACCGGACGAAGAAAAACAAAAATTGCTTAAAGAAATTTCTAATGCTGATAAGCAATGGAATATTCTTGAATTTAAACTTGACCGCACTGAAAAAGTAAAAAAAACAACTGCTGTTTTACTCGAAGAAACAATTGAAGAGCTTGAGAAGAAAAGAAAAGATGTAGAAATAGAAGCAGCCTTGGAAAGAGTTCGTTCTGTAGCAATAGGCATGAAGGAACGATCTGACATGTTAGAAGTTTGTCGCATCATTTCTCATCAGTTAGGAGCGCTTGGAGTAAAAGAAATCCGCAATGTTCAAACAGCGATCTTTTATGAAAGCAAAGGCACTTACATGAATTATGAATATTATGCAAAGCATGATAGAACATTCATTACAGATACAACCTATACGAACAACGAAATACATAATGCGTTTGCACAGCAGATGCTAAAAGGTAACGGAGAATTTTTTATCACGCACATAAAAGATGAAAAAGTAAAAGATTGGATCGCTTACCAAAAAACCACCAATGTTTTTATTGATGATTATTTGTACACTGCATCATCATTAAATTATTATTGGTATTCTTTAGGCCCGGTTGCATTAGGCGTTTCAACTTACGAACCATTAAGTGAAGATGACATCAATTTATTCAAACGATTTTTAAAAGTGTTTGAACTTTCTTACACAAGATATTTAGACATTCAACAAGCAATTGCGCAGGCAAGAGAATCCCAAATTCAATTAGCATTAGAAAGAGTGCGTGCAAGAACAATGGCTATGCAAAAAAGTGAAGAACTCCAGGAAACATCTTTAATACTTTTCCAACAATTAAAAGAATTAGGCGAACCTGCAGAGCAACTTTCAATTGGTATAATGAACGAAGCTGAAAACGTTGTTGAAATTTCTGCAACACTGGATGGAAAAAAATTTCAGCAAACCTTCCGGCACAGCGGCGATGAACCTTTTGTGATGAATAAAATTATCAGCGCATGGAAGGCGCAGCAAAAATCAATTATTATTGAACAATCATCTGAAGAATTAGAAGCGTATAACAAATATCGTAATGAACTCACCGCCTCTGTTAAATTTCCCACTAAACTGCAAGCCGGTGATAGAAGAATTCTTTACGTTGCTTTTTTTTCAAAAGGAATGCTGGGCTTATCGGTTACCGAACCGCGACCAAAAGAATCACTTGAATTATTAGAAAGATTTGCAGGCGTTTTTGATCTCACTTACACACGCTTCCTTGATTTAAAAAATGCTGAAGCACAGGCAAGAGAAGCACAAATAGAAACTGCTCTCGAAAGAGTGCGCAGCCGCAGCATGGCCATGCACAAAAGTGATGAATTGAAAGAAGTGATCCGGGTTGTACTTGAGCAATTTGTTCATCTCAACATCAATGCAGAGCATGCTGGTTTCTATATTGATTATAAAGCGCATGATGACATGCACATCTGGCTTGCCGACCCAAACCTTGAACCATTCTTTGCAGTCATTCCCTACTTCGATACACCAACCTGGAACAGCTTCCTTGAAGCCAAAACAAAGGGAACAGCTTTGCATACTGACCTTTTGAATTTTGAAGAAAAAAACAAATTCTATGAATCGCTTTTCAAATTATTTATAGTGCCCGAAGAAGCAAAACAATTCTATTTGCAGTGCAAAGGGCTTGCTGTATCAACAGTGTTGTTAAATAATGTAGGTCTTTACATCGAAAATTTTTCAGCCGTTCCATATACTGATGAAGAGAACAAAATTCTGATGCGCTTTGGAAGCGTGTTTGAACAGTCGTACACAAGGTTTCTCGATCTGCAAAAAGCCGAAGCGCAGGCAAAAGAAGCACAGATTGAAGCGGCGTTGGAAAGAGTAAGAAGCAGAACGCTTGCCATGCAAAAAAGTGATGAGCTTGCTGAAACATCGGCTGTTCTTTTTAAACAGTTAATTGGCTTGGGCATTTCCCCAAACCGTTTATACATCAGCATAATAAAAAATGATGAAGGCAATACGGAATTTTGGATTACGGGTGAAGATGGCAGCAAAGTGAGCATGGCGTATGAAGATAACCTGAACAACAATCCTTCTTTCAAAAAAATGTATGAGGGCTGGAAGCAGCAAAAAAAATCGTTGGTGATTGACATGAAAGGGAAAGTGCTGAAAGAATATTTGAATTATTTAAGCAGCATTCATGTTCCATTTAAAGGCGGACTCACACAAAAAAGAAGAGTTCAATATATCGCTTATTTCAGTAAAGGTTTTATTGGCATGGCTTCGCCTGATGAACAGCCTGCAGAAACATTACAACTGCTCGAACGTTTTGCTTACGTTTTCAATCTCACATTTACACGTTTTAATGATTTGCAAATGGCAGAAGCGCATGCGTTGCAGGCAGAACAGGATTTAATTGAAATAAAAACAGCCCGCAAAAAAGCAGAAGAAACATTAAACGAATTGCAGGCAACACAAAAACAATTAATACAATCAGAAAAAATGGCAAGCCTTGGCGAACTTACTGCAGGCATTGCACATGAAATTCAAAACCCTTTAAATTTTGTAAATAATTTTTCTGAAGTAAGTAAAGAGTTGATTGGTGAAATGAAGGCTGCTTTGGAAAAAGGTGATAAAGAAGAAGCAGATGAAATAGCAAATGACATTATTCAAAACTTAGAAAAAATAAATCATCATGGCAAGCGTGCAGATGCTATTGTAAAAGGAATGCTGCAGCATTCAAGAAAAAATTCAGGGCAAAAAGAGCCAACAGATATAAATGCTTTAGCAGATGAATATTTACGATTAAGTTATCATGGCTTGCGTGCAAAAGACAAAACTTTCAACGCAGGTTTCAAAACGGATTTTGATGAAAGCATTGAGAAAATAAATATTGTTCCGCAGGATATTGGAAGAGTATTACTCAATCTTTTTAATAATGCTTTTTATGCGGTTCAGCAAAAGCGAAACCTAACAGGTTTCGAAAACCTGTTAGGTTTAATAACCGTTCAAACAAAAAAAATACATGATAAAGTTGAAATAATAGTTGAAGATAACGGCAACGGTATTCCGCAAAGCATCATAGATAAAATATTTCAACCATTTTTCACCACTAAACCAACAGGACAGGGAACAGGTTTAGGTTTAAGCTTAGCTTATGATATCATTACCAAAGAACATAACGGAACAATAAAAGTTGAAAGTAAAGAAGGTGAAGGCTCAACATTTATAATTAGTTTACCTGTTGCGTAATCATATTACCAGGCAGATCCATAGTTCAAACAATCATCATTAAAGAATACGATTGAACAGTAAGGTTGAAAGCAAATAAGGTTCAAGAAACAACATTATAATGCTGTTACCTTAACATCAAAAGATTTATTGCCTATTTTTAAGCAACCAAGAATTGTTATGAAAATCTCCTTGCTTATATGTTTAGTGCTTCTTATACATAATGCTTTACCCGCACAAAAAAATAAAGCAGACAGCATTGATAAACTTATTGCCAAAGCAACTTCGGATACACAAAAGATAAACTTAGGTATCCAAAAGATCAGGATGCTGGCAAACATAAATTTAGATACGGCAATTTTAGCAGGCAATCAAGTAATAACACAGGCCAAAAATATAGCGTATAAAAAAGGTGAAGCCTCGGCAAGAATAAGCGTGGCAGGTGATTACTGTTTTAAAGGAAATTATGCTGCAGCCAAAGAATACCTTGATGCTGCAAACCTGATTCTTTCAGAAATAAAAGATTCGGCAACGCTTGCTAAAATGTACGATATGTATGGTATGATGAACTCAATGCAAAACAAGTATGATGCTTCGCATGCATATTATGAAAAAGGTATAGCCATTGCTGAAGCAGCAAAGGATAACGATGCATTGAATGCACTATTTCAAAACGCTGCAATAGCTTATCAGCAACAATCCAATTATCCAAAAGCGGTTGAGTATTATCAAAAGGCATTGCTTGCAGCAGAAAAAAACCATGATGAAGAAGGTTCAGCTTTCATCTATCTTAATATAGGCATTACCTACAGCTCACTTGATGATAATGTAAGAGCCGAACAATCTTATCTTAAGGCAATAAACATTGCTAAAAAATTAAACCTTACAAATGTAGAAGGATATGCGTATGCTAATCTTGCAACAGTATACGAAGACCAACATAAATATAAAGAACAGTATGATGCAGCCATGAAAGCAGCCATATTAGGCAAACAAATTGGCGATGAAGGAATAGAGGCCAGCAGTTTATCGAGAGCGGCGCTGGCATTGGCAAATCAGGGTAAATTAAAAGATGCTGAAGCATTAAACAACAAGGCAATGAGCATTGCTGATGCTTCAAATCAGCCGTACAATATATATCAAAGCTATGCCGATATGGGCGTTATTTTAAGGATGGAGAAAGCATACAATAAAGCTATTCCATATTACGAAAAAGCATTTAAACAACTAACTGATGCCGATTTATATGATGCGGAAATCGGCAATTCTTATTTTGATCTGTCTGAATGTTATGAAAAAACAGGT
>JAFBAF010000344.1 GCA_019247895.1 Parafilimonas sp.
ATATGTTGTGTCTTGTGCACAACAATATCTAACCAAAAAAAAGAAAGAAAGCAATAAGACTTTTGTTTTCATAAAACGGTTTTAATAATAATTATTTGTTGGTCATTCTTAGTTAGTTGGTTTAAATTTTTGTGTCTTGAAGTTAAGTAAAAATAAGTCCAACTAAATATTCCACAACTTAAATTTTGTTGCGTAAATACAATATTTTATGATCCTATGAAAATATACAGTACAAGTGAGTGACACAACCGTGCTTAATTAAAATACTAAAGCTGGTTACATAAAAAATCTATCTATAAATCTTCACCTCTTCAAAACCTTCGCTGGTTTTTACACCACGATACATTCCATCACAATTAAACAACAACGCAAAATTTCCTTGTGCATCAACACCAATCATTCCACCTTCGCCATTAATCGCAACTAATTTTTCATTCACCACTTTGTTCATTGAATCATGCAAATTCATGTGCGCATATTCCATTAAACAACTTACATCGTAAGCAGCAACAGCTTTAATAAACAACTCACCATGACCGGTGCAACTGATGGCGCATGTTTTATTATTTGCATACGTGCCGCAACCAATTAAAGGCGTGTCGCCAATGCGGCCATAATTTTTATTCGTCATGCCGCCGGTGCTTGTTGCAGCAGCAATATTTCCATACATATCACATGCAACAGCGCCGATGGTTCCAAACTTATTCTCAAACAATTTATCTGTTTCAATTCCTGAATGATCCAATGCATATTCATCAGTGTCACGAATTGCTTTCCATTGATCGTAACGAAACTCAGAGAAGAAATATTCGTCTTGCTCAAACTGCAAATTTTCTTTGCGTGCAAATTCTTCAGCGCCGTCGCCGCTTAATATAACATGATCGCTGTGTTGCATGACGGCTGCAGCTAATTTTATTGGATTGCGCACATTATGCACACCGCACACGGCACCAGCAGAAAGATTAATACCATTCATAATTGATGCATCCATTTCGTGCGAACCTCTTTTTGTGAACACAGAACCGCGGCCTGCATTGAATAAAATATTATCTTCTAACACAACAGACGCAGCAATAACAGCATCCATTGCAAAGCCATTTTTTTCTAATACTGCATAACCTGCAAGCAGCGCTTCACGCAAACCTTGCTTGTAAGATTGTTCCAATTCAGGCGTCATATCTTGTTTAAGAATTGTGCCTGCGCCACCATGAACTGCAATTGTGAGTTTCATTTTTAATGTATTGAGGGAAACCTGTTGTTAGGATTTTTGATCAATGATTCATAACATTCATTCATCAACTGTTCTTTATTGATAGCAATAGTGCCGGCTTCTTCGCAAACAATTCCGCCGGCAAGATTTGCAACTTCGGCAGTCAATAAAATATCTTTTGTTGCAGCATAGACTAATGATGCAACCGCAATCACTGTATCGCCGGCGCCACTTACGTCTGAAATATTTCTTACGTGTGCCGGAACAATGTAAGAAGCCTTCTCATCTTCAATAAAAACGCCTTTTTCAGAAAGTGTGATGAGTGAAATTTTATGATGCAAATGGTTTTTTAGTTTTTCATGTATTTCACTCAACAGTGAAGCAGACAAATCATCAACCAGCATGTTCAAACCATCTTTTACTTCCTTTAAATTGGGTTTAAAAATATTTACACCAACATAAGCAAAGAAATTTTTACGCTTTGGATCAACTGCTGTTATAATGTTTTCTTCTGTACAAATTTTAATAACAGCATGAATTAAATTTTCAGTGAGCACACCTTTGTTGTAATCTTCAAAAATTACAACATCAGGTTTTTCATTTTTTATGAAATCCGAAAAGTTTTGCAATAATTGCTTTTCATCTTCATTTGAGATATCATGCACTACCTCAGCGTCAAGCCGCAGCATTTGCTGATTGCGCCCCATCACTCTTATTTTATTTGTTGTGATGCGACTGTCGCTTTTTAAAATATAGCTTGTATTGATGTTATTGTTTTCAAGTAATGATGCTAAAATTTTTGCGTCATCATCATTACCCATAACTGTAAACAGGTTTGTATGCGCATTCAGTGAAACAAGGTTCAGCGCAACATTACCTGCACCGCCAATTCTTTGCTCCCGGTGATTCATTGAAACGATCGGAACAGGTGCTTCGGGAGAAATCCGTTCTACATTTCCCCACCAATAAGTATCAAGCATTACATCACCAAAAACTGCAACTTTTAAAGATGAAAATTTGGA
Organism: Parafilimonas sp.; assembly: GCA_019247895.1. GTDB lineage: Bacteria > Bacteroidota > Bacteroidia > Chitinophagales > Chitinophagaceae > Parafilimonas. The sequence goes on from JAFBAF010000344.1 coordinate 2,233, forward strand.
AAACAGTTGTTCAAAGTCAATCATACTTGTGCTTGTTTTTTATCATGCAACGCTAAAAAATATAAAGGTATACCGATTAATGTAATTGCTAATCCCCATAATGAATATGTAGGCGAAGTGTACACAAGGCCGACACAAAATGCCAAAGCGAAAACAATATAAATTACAGGTAATACAGGAAAACCAAAGGCTTTATAAGGACGTGGAATATCAGGCCTTTTTTTGCGCAACACAAAAATGCCAATGATGGTTAACACATAAAATAGCACTACAACAAATGAAACCATTGTTAACAAGTCTCCATATTTACCGCTTAAACATAGAGCACAGGCAACAATGCATTGAATCCATAATGCATAAGAAGGAACTGCATATTTATTTAAGGTTGCTGTTTTCTTGAAAAATAAACCATCTTTTGCCATCGTATAATATACCCGTGCACCGGCAAGTATTAAACCATTATTACAACCAAAAGTTGAAACCATGATCATTATTGCTATAACAATTGTTCCGGCACTTCCGAAAATATTGTTCGCTGCAGCAATTGCAACACGATCATTTTGCGCAAAGGCAATATGATTTAAAGGAAGCGTATATAAATACATCAGGTTGGCTGAAACATAAATGATGGTTACGATTAAAGTGCCAAGAAATAAGCTTAAGCCTATATTGCGTTGCGGGTTTTTTATTTCACCTGCAATGAATGTAACGTTGTTCCAGGCATCACTGCTGAAAATAGACCCCACCATTGAAACAGCGATTGCACCAAGTAATGCGCCTAAGCCAATTGGCTGCCACGACGAAACGCTCATTGTATCAGCAGTTGTTTGTGCATGCATAGCGGTGAAGCCTGTTTTCCAGTTGGCACTCCAGAAATTTTCTTTCACCAACAAAAAACCAAATATGATTAAGCCAAGCAGTGAGATAAGTTTTGCTGATGTAAATGTTGTTTGAATAATTTTCCCGCCTTTAATGCCCTTTGTATTTGTATACGTAAGAAAGATTATAAGCACAATTGAAACAATTTGCGCTGCAGAAATTTTTATGAAACCTAAATCAAACAAAATATGGTTTTCGCTTACTGCAGGAATTAAATATGCAGTGAATTTGCTGAATGCTACACCAACCGCCGCAATGGTTGCTGTTTGAATAACAGCAAATAAACTCCATCCATATAAAAAACCAGCCAGCGGGTTGAAGGCTTCTTTTAAATAAATATATTGTCCGCCGGCTTTTGGATACATACCACTTAGTTCGCCATAACTAACTGCAGCAGTTATCGTCATAAACCCGGTGATTAACCAAACTGCAATTAGCCAACCGGCACTCCCTACATTGCGTGTAATATCTGCGCTTACAATAAATATCCCTGAACCAATCATGCTGCCTGCAACAATCATGGTTGCATCAACTAAACTTAATGTTGGTTTAAAATGTGCGTTAGTTTCTTCCATGTAAAAAATTATAATTAAAAATCCCGTTGATGAACGGGATTTGAAGATAGCGAAATAAGTATGAACAAACTGGTGGATGAATTAAAGCCTATTTTTTCTTTTCATTTTTATAAATATCATTCAGCTTGCCAACAATATCATTGGTTATATTTCTTACAGAATCTTTGTAATAAATAACATTATCATCACTGCTTGTTGCAAAAACATATTCATATCCTTTTTGAACGCTGTACTGTTTTAAAAAGTCCTGGATCTTCGTTTTAAGCTCAAGCATTTTTTGCATGTATTCGCCCTGGAAATCCTGACCTAAGCTTTGCTGTTGCTGAGAATAATAATTATCTAAACGTGCAAGATCTTCCTGCATCTGGCTTTGTTCTGTTTGAGAAAGCGTTGAACCGCGTTTATTGTAATCATTCACTTTGGCTGTGTATTGCTGGCGAATATTATTCAGCTTTGATTCCATTGCATCATTTTTTCCTTTTAAATAGTCGCGGGTTTCTTTGGCAAACGTGTAATATTTTTCAAGCGTATCCAAATCAAAGTAGGCGATCTTAAAACCTGTTTTAGAAGCCGGTTGCTGAGAAACGTTTACAGGTTTTGCATCTTTATGATCATAAAAAGCATAATACAAATAACCCAATGCAATCAATAAAACAATATTTAAACCCAATAAAAGTTTGTTCATTAATATGTATTTAAAAACAGCGTGAAGATAAAATTATGACATCAATAAAATTGTTAAATCAGACTTAGTAAGATCATTATGTTGTCAACTGTCTAGCTTTGGGGCATCACGGTTGTGTCACTCCCTTGTACTGCAATACCATTGGCAACTATTCTTCAACCCGCTGAAAATTATTATACTTGCATCCAATTTTTACAAGAATGGCCTTTCAACATGAGTAAAATAAAGTTTTCAATCTTTTTACTCTTCATTATTCAATCCATATTTGCTCAAAAAACTGTTGCAACAAGTCAATATTCTGCAATAGATAAAATTGCGTTGCAACTTCCGGATTCTATATCAAAAACAACCGCTGGAATTGCGAGTTATATCAATGCAAAATTTAAAAACGATGCAGATAAAATACGAGCGATTTTTATTTGGACAGCGACAAATATTCAATACGATATTGAAAATATATATGCCATTAACTTTTATGAATCAGAAGAAGATAAAATCAACAAAGCACTTGCAAATAGAAAAGGTATTTGCCAAAATTATGCTGCTGTATTTAATGATGTGTGTATAAAAACCGGTATTAAATCTTTTGTAATTGATGGTTATACAAGGCAAAGCGGTTTTACAGATTATATTCCGCATCAATGGTGCGTTGCTTATGTTGATACCTCATGGGTTATGGTTGATCCGACATGGGGATCGGGTTATGTATCGGGTGGAACATTTCATAAAAGAATAGATAATAATTATTTCAAGGTACACCCGGCAATGTTAATTAAAACGCATATGCCTTTTGATTATTTGTGGCAATTTTTAAATTACCCTGTTACCAACCAGGAATTTTATGAAGGAAAAACTGGAGAAAATAAACAGAAGCCATTTTTCAATTTTACTGATTCCATTGCATTATACGAACAACAAAGCAGAATTGAACAGTTGCAAAATGAAGCACGCCGGATAGAAAAAAATGGTTTGAAGAATTCAATGATATTCGACAGGCTGCAACATATAAAAATGGAAATTGAGAATGATAAAGTACAAGCTGAAAACGAACGCCAGAATAAATTAGCAGCTTTTTATAATTCAGCCGCAGCAAATTATAATGAAGCAGTAAATGTTTTTAATGCTTTTATTGATTACAGGAATCACCAGTTTAAACCTGAAAAAACTGATACTGAAATACAGGCAATGCTTGATTCAACAAATTCTAAATTAACATCAGCAAAAAATAATTTGAATGCAGTTAAAGATGTTAATGAGAATATGCAAACGCAATTAACGCAGTTTCAGAAATCAATTGCAGACCTCGACATTCATATTAAAGAACAACAGGATTGGCTAAATGAATATTTCAGCAAATCAAGGTCAAAACGAAAGTTAATGTTCTATGATAAAAAAATAACATGGTTTGGAGTTCCTTTAAATTGATGTTGAATTATGCTGCCATGAAAAACTGCTGTACAAGGGAGTGACACAACGAAGTTCAATTGAAGTATCAATTGCTGACTACAGAAAAGTTCTTTTCTAAAAATTACCCTTTTGGATTTTGAAATACTATAGTAATAGTTCCGGTTTGCGGTACAGTACCTTTATTGAATTTTAATTGATAAGCACGCTTTACTGCAATTGCATTCAGATCAGGAAAAGGACTGCCGGGCTTAACTCTTGCGCTGGTAACGGTTCCGTTTTCATCAACAGTAATATCAACCGAAACTTTGCCGCCATATTTATATGCATCCTGGAAACGGGCTGCACTTGCGATATGCCTGCCCTGTAAACCACTTGAAATGCTTATGCCTGGGCTGCTGCCTTTGCCACCATTGCCTGTATAACTATCACTGTTTGGATTGCCGTTCGGTTTTCCCTGGTCGCCATTGCCGCCGGCAATACCCTGGTTGCGACTGTTATTATAACTATCTGCATTATTACCACTGTTGCTTGTGCTTTTTCCGCCAGCATATACTGCTTTGGGTTTTGGCGGTGTTGGTGTTGGATTGGTTACGGTTTTAACGATGGTTTTTTTAGTTTCATTATTCACCGGTTTTATATCTTTTTTCTTTTCCGGCTTTGGTGAAGTATGAATTACCGGAGCATCTGCTTCATTATTTTCAGCAACCTCAGGATTTGTTTCTGCCTGCGCAGCCTGTGATGGCGGCGGATTAAAATTGGTTTGTTGTTCTTCTGCCGGTTCGCCCGGAATTTGAGGTGCAATAGTGCCAAAACCCTGGTCGCTGTTACCAAGGTTTACTTCAACGCCTGTATCAACTGGTGGTGGAGGCGGAACGGGAATCGTCCAGCTTACTAACACAAATAACAAAAACAAAATGCCTACTACGCCTAATGTATATAGCGATGCTTTTACATTTTTGTTTCTTTCAAAATCTAATTCAGCTATGCTTGCTTGCATAAAACAAATTTATTAAGAACACACAGATGCACTTGTTATAAAGATGCTAACATGTGTGAATTGACCTCACCCCGTTCCCTCTGCACAAGTGTAGAGGGATGCCATGTTCATCAGTCGTTACATATTTTCTTATAAGGATAAAGTATTGAAACTTTGAAACCAATGAAACTATCAAACATTAAACATTCAACCTTAAACAATAACTTGCAACTCATGTTTCAATCAAAAAATTTTCAATCAAAGAAAAATATAATTGTTGGCAGAAACCCTGTTGCCGAAGCACTTAAACAAGACGCAGGAATTGATAAAATATTGTTGTTTAAAAATGCATCCGGCGATGTAATTAATGAAATAAGAAATCTTGCAAAAGAGCAAGCCATTCCAATTCAATATGTGCCGAATGAAAAGCTGAATAGTTTAACAAATATTAATCACCAGGGAATTATTGCATTTCGTTCTGCTGTTCAATACCAAAATTTGCAATCTGTAATTGATTGGATAAATGATAAAGGTGAAACTGCTTTATTAATAATGTTAGATGGCGTTACTGACGTGCGTAATATCGGCGCCATTGCCCGAAGCGCAGTTTGTTGCGGTGCACACGCTATAATAATTCCTGATAAAGGTGTTGGTGCTTTAAATGAGGATGCGGTAAAAAGCAGTGCCGGCGCTTTAGAGCTTTTAAATATTTGTCGTGTAAACAGTTTATTAAAAGCAGTTGATGATCTGCATATAAATGGCATAAAAGTTTTTACCAGTGAAATGAATGCAAAGCAAAAATTGTATGAGTTAGATATGCAAGAGCCTTGCTGTATTATTATGGGTAACGAAGAAAAAGGCGTTCAGTCTTATTTATCAAAAGCTGCGGATGCGCATTTTACAATTCCTATGAAAGGTGAATTTGATTCGTTGAATGTTTCGGTTGCAGCGGGAATCATTTTGTATGAAGCGATGAAGCAACGTTTAATGTTGAATGTTTAAAGTTAATGTTGGTTTCAGCGTTTCATTGTTTCAAAGGTTTCAATGTTAATGTTATTCGGTTAACGGTTAGCAGTTAACGGTAAACTCATAATATAATCATTCATAAAATAACCCTCGCCAATATCAATATCTTCTTCACTAATTACTTTAAAACCAAAATGCTCATAAACTTGTTTTGCTTTGTTATTGCGATTGACATTTAAAACCAAAGCGCTTCCATTGTTTACTTTTACTTTTTTAATAACATATTCAATCAACAATTTGCCAATGCCTTTGCCTTGCTGATTAGGCAATACATAAATTTTATGCAGCTTATAAACTCCATCTTTCAATAAACTATAATCCGCAAAAGCAATTGGCTGCTTATCTTCTTCAACAATCAAAAAATGGTGTCCTTCGTTAAATTGTTTTTGCAAAGATGATTGGCTGTAGATCAATTCAAGCATGTATTGCAATTGATCATTGGATAAGATTTCACTATAAGTTGTCGGCCAAATTTCATGAGCCAATTGATGTATTGTTGAAATATCATTTACTGCTGCTTCACGAATTTTTATGTCACTCATCACTTAAATATTTTTTTGCTTACCCAGTGTGAAATAAAGGCACTGCCTGCGCCGGTTACTGCTGAGCCGATAACATCAGTTGGATAATGTGCGCCTAAATATAATCTTGAATAACCAACACCAAAAGCCCATGCATAAGCAGGAACAACAACATACCATTTTTTGTATTCTAGTGAAAGACTTGTTGCAGTGGCAAATGCTAACGATGCATGGCCTGATGGAAAAGATTGGCCGGTTTCATATTGATAAGGATAAACATCATCATATTTCTCAAACGGCCTCGGACGATCGAAAATAATTTTCATTGCTTCTGTTGCACCGGCAGCTATAATTACACTGCCGGCAATTTCATAAGCATTGTGTTCTGTTTTTTTATTGCGGTCTATTTTTCCATCAACCCAAAGTGTAATTGGCGTTGCCACACTTAGTGGATATGAAGAGTTTGTAAAGCCTTTCCAAACTGCGGAATTAGGATCTTGCGGATTGATGCTGCGTAAAAGATTGATGTCCCAGTTTTGCGCATTACTATTTGAAGTAATAAAAAAGCATCCTGTAAAAAAGATGCTTGCAAGGAATGTTTTAATGTTTGGAAGTTTCAACGTTTCAGCGTTTACATGTTAATCAATCCTGTTATCCCAGGAATCAAATTCAAATCCAGGTTCAGACAAGATTCGCAAGGCTTTCTTCAATAGTTTTTATTCTTGCTTCAGCATCAGCCTGTTTCTTTCTTTCCATTTCAACAACTTCTGGTTTTGCATTTTGTACAAAACGTTCATTGCCTAATTTTTTTTGTACAGATTGCAAAAAGTTTTTTTGATAAGCAAGATCTTTTTCTAAATCATTTTTCAATGCTGATGTATCTGTGGCAACATTGCTCTTAATAAAAAATTTATCTTTTTCAACAGCTACTACAATTGCGCCTGCAACACTTTCTGTAACAAGATTCAACGCATCAGCATTCACTTGCTTTAATAATATAAGTTCAAAGTTTTTATAGTTGTTATTTTCTGTTTGAATAAATAAACTGATGCTTTCTTTTGGTTTAATATTATTCTTATTTCTTGCATCACGAATCGCTGTTATGATATTTTTTAATAAACTTCCTTCAGTAAGAATTTCATTTTGAATTTTTACTTCTGAATTTTGACCTTGCTTTACGCAAATATCATCTTCATGTTCACGCAGCAAATGATACATTTCTTCTGTAACAAACGGCATGAAAGGGTGCAGCAATTGCAACAATTCTTCAAAAAATAAAACTGTTTTATTGTAAACGTCTGCATCAATTGGTTGTTCAAAGCCGGGCTTTATCCATTCCAAATACCAGCTGCAGAAATCATCCCATATCAAAGAATAAATTGTTTTTAAAGCTTCACTCAATTTAAATTGATTGTACAATTTTTCTATCTCAAGTTTCGCTTCATTCAATCTCTGCTCAAACCATAAAACAGGAAAATCTTCCGTTGACCGTTGACCGTTGACCGTTGACCGGTTCTCCCACATCTTCACCAACTTCATTGCATTCCAAATTTTGTTGATGAAAAAACTGCCTTGTTTTAATGTGCTTTCTTCTCTAACATCAAACAATAAATCGTTGCCGGCAGGAGAGGAGATGATCGTTCCAAAGCGAACAGCATCTGCACCATATTTATCAATCAATGCAAGTAAGTCTGGCGAGTTACCCAAACTCTTACTCATCTTTCTGCCTTGCTCATCGCGTACAATTCCGGTAAAATAAACATTGCCAAATGGCTTTTCTTTTTTGTATTCAAAACCACTCATGATCATCCTTGCAACCCAAAAGAAAATGATCTCCGGTGCAGTTACCAATGTTTGCGTTGGATAATAATAATTGATGTCATCATTGCCAGGATTTGATATGCCTTTAAAAACTTCCATCGGCCAAAGCCATGATGAAAACCATGTATCGAGAACATCTTCGTCCTGTTTGAGATCTTCCTTTTTTACTTTTGAATTTTTACTTTTGAATTTTTCGAAAGCTTCATCAA
>JAFBAF010000366.1 GCA_019247895.1 Parafilimonas sp.
GCACTATTAAACGCATCGACGCATTAAAGCAAGGCGCTAAAGAAGGCGTCATCATCGCCATGTCAAACATACCGATGCTTTTTATAGCGGCATTTTTCGAAGGCTTTATTACACGCCACGCAGATATGCCATTGTTACTAAAATTGTTTATTATTACACTTTCACTGTTCATCATCATAGGTTATTTTATTGTTTATCCCATTCGCCTTAAACGAAGATTAAATTGGCCTGTTCAATAAATGGAGTTGTTTAAATTTTTAAAAATATGTTTCGGGTTACCGGCAATAGTTCTTCGTAGCATCACGGTTGCGTCGCACCACTGCATCTGCATAAATCCTGTTCAGCTTCAGCGTTTAAACTATAAATCGCTTACAAAAATTTTAATGGTTTTATTGTGCCACATATTTATACTTACACAAAAGATATGCGCACAAACTACAGATACAACTGCCGTGGATTCAACAAGCATGCTGAATATTGATTCAACAGGAACAAGCAGCTACGATGATAACGATGATGGTTATGTTGATACAACTGTGGCTCATGTATACGATACTTCGCAATACTTCTTCAATTGGAAAACTTATGCGGCCGATCCATTCACAACAGAAAAAGTTGCGCAACGGCATTTAATTGATCAGGATGTAAAACAATTAAAAAGTGAAGAAGATTTTTGGTATGTTCCTGCTATTGAAAAGATTGAAACAAGATTAAAAAACGATCCGAAATATCGTGATAGCTTACTTAACGCAAAAGACAAGGAACTGAGGGATGAAAATGATGAGAACTTTACAGTGCAGCCATGGTTTATTACATTAATATGGATAATTGTTATTACAATTTTTGTTGGCGCAATTGCTTACTTCCTGATGCAGAATAAGATCAGCATTTTTTCAAGGGCACCAGCTTCTTCCGGCGATGAAGATACTAACGAAGAAGATGAAGACATTTTTCATCTTTCTTATACAAAACTTATTCAGCAATCAGAGAAAGACAAAAATTATCGCGTCGCTATTCGTTTAATGTTTTTGCAAATTCTGAAACAATTAAGTGACAGCAACCGCATACAATACCAGCCGGATCATACGAACCTTCATTATTTGCAGCAATTACGCCAGTCAAAATTTTATGATGAATTTTTTAAAGTAATGCGCAGTTACGAATATGTATGGTACGGCAAATTTGATATTTCTGTTGAACAATATACGGCTATAAAAAATGATTTTCTTAAGCTTCAAAACAGAATTGCATAATGACTAAATGTTTATTTCCAGCTTAAATTTAAATGCAAAAATTCTTATCATATATATTATGCATGTTACTTGCCTGCAGCTTTTGTGCGTGCAAAAAGCATCACAGCTTTAATGATACTATTACGCTTGATAAGAATGATAAAATTCCTTATGGAACTTATGCCGCATATAAATTAATGCAGAAAGAATTTCCGCATGCAATTGTTACAACAAATAAATATCCGCCTGGCAACTGGAAAATGCTTTCCAGCGATTCTGATAAGCAAGTATTGTTCATTGTAACAAAAACATTCGATCCCTCTGAAGATGAGTTGAATTATTTAACAGGCTTTGTACAAAAAGGTAACTATGTTTTTATTTCCGCCTTGCAGATAACACGCAATGCCGCAAAGTTCTTTAAAATAAAAACCGGCCGTCATTACAATTATTACGGTTTGGAAGTAGCGGTGCATCATGCTTTTAATCCATTTGACTCGACAGCTGTAAACTTAAATGCGGGCAGTTTTAAAACGCCTTTGTCTTATCAATATCCCGGCGCTGATTTTACTAATTCGTTTTCAAAAGCCGATAGCAGCTTTACATTTTTTTTAGGCAATTCATCTTCGGCAGAACCAAACCTTATTGCTGTTAATTCTATCAAAGGCACCTTTTTTTTGCATACAGCGCCTGTTACATTTACAAATTTCTTTTTACTGTATGAAAGCAATCGCCAGTATTTCGAAAAACTGATGAGCTTGTTACCTGCTGATGCAAAAAAAGTAGTGTGGGATGAATACTATTTAAATCATTATGATAATTCTGAGCAGCAGCAAGGTTTATTATCCGTGATCTTAAAATATGATAATTTCAAGTGGGCTTTTTGGATCACTTTATTGCTGCTTGGTTTATATATTACCACAGAAGTAAAACGTAAACAGCGCATTATTCCGCAATATGCAAAACCCAAAAATGATTCGCTGGAATTTGTAACAACTGTTGGAAAGTTGTACTATGAAAAAGGTGATCATAAAAATCTTGCTGAGAAACTAACACAGTATTTTTTAGACCATGTGCGCAATCATTTTAAAATATCAACTGCTGAAATTAATACAGCGTTCGAGCGACAGCTTGCTGCAAAATCAGGTAAAGGCATTGATGAAATAAAAACGATCACTGATTACATTCATACAATTAATTTAAGCAATACCATTACGCAGAAACAATTAATGGATTACTATGAATTATTGGAAAACTTTTATAAAACAACATAATTATGAGTGAAGAAATTTTTGAGCAACGGATAAATTTAGACGAACTGAATAAAGCGATGCTTGATCTGCAAACGGAGATAAAAAAGATCATCGTTGGCCAGGATGATATGGTGCGTTTAATAATGGTTGCCATTCTTGCAAACGGTCATGTATTGATTGAAGGAGTTCCTGGTGTTGCAAAAACCTTAACAGCAAGGTTGGTTGCAAAAGGATTAAAAACAGGCTTCAGCCGCATACAATTTACGCCTGATCTTATGCCGAGTGATGTATTGGGTACAAGCATTTTTAACCCGGGAACAGGTGCATTTGAATTTAAGCGGGGCCCTGTTTTCAGTAATATTGTTTTAATTGATGAAATTAATCGTGCACCTGCAAAAACGCAGTCCGCTTTGTTTGAAGTGATGCAGGAACAACAGGTAACAATGGATGGGGTAACGCATGTAATGAATAATCCGTTTATGGTGATCGCTACACAAAACCCGATTGAGCAGGAAGGAACATATCGTTTGCCCGAAGCTCAGTTGGATCGGTTTCTTTTTAAAATAGTTGTTCCATACCCAACCGAAGAAGAAGAAATAAGCATACTGCAACGCTTTAATCAGCTAACGGAAGATAATGTGGTGAATATTGTTGACGCGGTTATTAGTGATGAACAGGTAATTCATTTACAACAGCTGATAAAAAATATTGTTATCGAGGAAAAGCTGATCCAGTTCATTGCGAAAATTTCTGTTGCAACAAGAAATGATAAATCAATTTATCTCGGTGCATCGCCCAGAGCCACGCTGGCAATTTTAAATGCAGCGAAAGCGTATGCCGCTTTATCGGGAAGAGATTTTGTAATTCCTGATGATGTTATATTTATTGCGAAACCAGTATTGCGCCATCGCATTATTCTTACACCTGAAAAAGAAATGGAAGGAACAACTGAGGATGAAGTGATCGAAAAAATTATTCACTCTATTGAAGTGCCGCGATAATGTTCAAAAGATTTTTTTATTGGCTGCGATTTTATTTTACGAGGTTATTTTATATCGTCGGCGCAATTATTATTTCCATATTTATTCTTGCATATTTCTTTTCTTTTTTACAGGATATTGCTGAGATCGCATTTCTATGTTTAGGTATAACCGTTGTCCTGGATTTTATTATTGTTTTTGCCGGTAAAAAACCTGTAACTGCAAAACGTTTATGTGCAGAGCGTTTCAGCAATGGTGATGAAAATAAAGTCAGTATTGAAGTCATGAATCATCGGGCTTATAAAATTCGCTTTGAGCTGGTGGACGAATTGCCGGTTCAGTTTCAGCAAAGAAACTGGCTGAGACATTTCAGTTTAAGCGCAAGAGAAATTTTTTCATTTGATTATTTTTTAAAGCCAACCGAACGCGGCGAATATTTTTTCGGTATCATCAATATTTTTTTGCACGGTCCGCTAAACATGGTTATCCGCCATATAACATCAGGAGAAGAAAAAAAAGTTGCTGTTTATCCGTCGTACATGCAAATGAAAAAATACCAGTTGATGGCTGTAACCAATCAATTGCAGGCTGGTGGTTCACGGCGTTTGCGCAAATTGGGCAGCAGCCTTGAATTTGAACAAATAAAAGAGTATGTACAAGGCGATGATTACCGCCGTTTAAACTGGAAGGCAACTGCACGCAAGAACAGTTTGATGGTGAACAATTATATGGACGAACGGAGCCAGCAGGTTGTTTGTTTGGTTGATAAAGGACGCAGCATGAAAATGCCTTTCGAAGGAATGACATTGCTTGATCATGCTATTAATGCAACGTTGGTTCTAAGCAATATTGTTTTATTAAAACAAGATAAAAGCGGGTTGCTAACTTTTGGAAAAAAGATCGACCAGTTTATTCAACCTGATAAAAAGCCGGCACAGATAAATTTGATCTTGCAAACATTGTATATGCAGCAAACAGATTTTATGGACAGCGATTTTGAAGCGCTGTATGTGTACACACGCTATCATCTTAATCAGCGCAGCTTATTAATTCTTTTTACCAACTTCGAAAGTTTATATAGCATGGAAAGACAACTGCCTTATTTAAAGCAATTGTCAACACATCATCCTTTGCTGGTAATATTTTTTGAGAATACGGAGTTGGCATCACTACAACAACAAAAAGCACATAATATTGAAGAGGTATATTCCCAAACTATCGCAAATAAATTTGCATTTGAAAAGAGACAAATTGTAAAAGAACTTCAGAAGCATGGCATAATGAGTTTATTAACGCCGCCTCAAAAACTTACTGCAAACACCATCAATAAATACCTGGAATTAAAAGAGCGGCAGGTTGTATAATGTTTTTAACGTTAATAAACGCGGGTAAAAAGTTTATATCATATCCCTTTCGAACAATAGTAAAAAAAATTTTCAAAAAATAATATTCTTTTAATAATCGCGTTTATTGAACATCGCAAAGAGTATTTTTATCAATATTCTTGCGAAGAACAAATCCAACTTCCTCTGAAAGTACGACCTTATCTTGCCAATTTGGTTGGCTGTCGCCGCTCAGTTTAATGTTGCTTGTTCGTAGTTAAAAACCAGTATCCGATTCATGCGAAAATCACTAATAGATAAAATCAATATCTATATAACGGTTGATTTACAAACGATCAATAGTTATTTTAATGCTCACGATACATCACCTCTTTACAAGAAAAAAATCAACCAAAAATTTGAACAATACATTTTGAATGATGTGAGTTCGGCAAAAAGATATTCTGCGATTTTTTATAAACTAAATTGCCCCGGGCCGGTAAATAAGCAGTATGCAGAACCGTTAATGCACGCTATTCACCGCCATTTTGCTATAAAAAAAGAAATAAGAGTTGAAGAGTTTAAAAAATTTAAGCGCCGCAATTTTTTGCTGCTTGCGGTTAGCAGCATCATCGTAATTGCCTGCCAGGCTGCTTTGCCATTGCTTTTTAAAAATGCAGATGATATTTATAACGGGCTTAAAAACTGTATTGACGTTTTTAGCTGGGTTATTTTATGGAAACCAATTTACGAGTTGCTCTTTTCGTGGAACCCCTATTTAAAAGATATTCTATTGCTTAGTAAACTTTCTACAGCCGAAACAATAATTATTGAGAGTAAAAAAAATAATGAACCGGAACAATCTGCAAAGATCAATGAACCTGAAATTGAAGTAAGCAAGTCGCTTACGTTTGAATCCTTATTATCCAATTGAATTAAATTCTATGATGTACCAACATTTCTTTTCAA
>JAFBAF010000009.1 GCA_019247895.1 Parafilimonas sp.
TATCCTGGCAATCTTTCTTATTATCCACGTAATAATACCAATTACAGGAACCCAGATGAAAAATATATATGTTCCCCAGGCCAGAACGCTTTGCCAGCCATTATCCGTAAAATAAGGCTTATAAGGTAGCAGGCCCGTTGCCAGAACGCCAATAGAAAATAATACTCCAACAATTGTGAGTAGCACAACTGCAGCGATAAAGTAGCCGAATATTTTAAAGATCATCGCGATAACATCACCGAAAGAGGTACCCGTTTTACGTACCACCTGCGATGCTTCTGCACCAAATTGTTTTCCTTTTCTTCCAATATCAGTACCGATTTTCGAAGCACGGTCGCCTACTTCTTTTCCAAAGTCTTTGGCCCTGTCACCAAAACCTTCCATATCTTTTTGAATTGTATTTTTGATACTATTCAAGTTTACTTTTTCTCCTTTCATTTCAAGCCTGTCTGCAGTAGTTACTGCTTCGGGAATGATTAACCAAAGAATAATATAAAGAATAGTTGCGCCCGGACTAAAAGAAAGATTTATGAAGTTTGGAAAATTGAAAACACCCCAGCTATGCCAGCTTGTAACAAAAGAGAGAAACGGGATGAGAAATAAAATACGTGGTATCCACACGTTCACCCCAAAATATGAAGCAAGACCGCCGCAAACACCGCCAATTAATTTGTTTTCCGGATCACGAAACAACCTTTTCCTAACAGAGCCAATAGCAGTGGATGCCGTGCTTGGAACAGCAACCCATAAAATAAGATAGGCAATAATGCCAAACCCAAAAGCTAATGTAAACAACACAAATAATACACGAACAACAAGAATATCAACACCAAAATGGTTAGCTAAACCAGCACATACACCACCCAATAATTTATTATTCTCATCGCGATATAAGCGTTCGGTTCTTGTATAAGATGAGCTTGCATATGACTCTGAAGAAGTACTGCTTTGATTAGTGCGTGATTTACCTCCCAGTTGACCCTGCAGGTTTGATTCCTCAGCCTCAAAATCTTCAGGACGGCCCATGCTGTTAATAATAGTTTGTACATCTTCATCCGTAATACAAGCGCTGCCTTTTTTCAGTTGTTCGCCAAACAATTCTCCAATACGACTTTCAATATCATTTATGATTTCGTCTTTTCCTTCTTCGTTTGAAAAGAATTGTCTCAGGCTTTCAATATATCGTTTTAAAATTTCATAGGCGCTTTCCTCAATTGGAACCACACGACCCTGAAAATTTATATTAATTACCTTTTTCATTTTTTACTATTGTTTATTGGTTATAGTTGGAATTTTCTTCCGGTAAATCTTCTTTACCGTTTGGTGAGGTAAGCTGTTGAACTGCATCTGCCAGTTCTTTCCAGGTGCGCTCCAATTCACCATAAAACTCTACTCCCTGGTCTGTCATTAAAAAATATTTTCGTGGTGGCCCGGAATTACTTTCAACCCATCTATAGGTTAAGTAGCCGGCATTTTTTAGCCTGGTGAGTAAAGGATAAAGTGTTCCTTCTAAAATATTCAGATTTGCACTTTTCATTTTATCAACTATATCACTCGGATAAACTTCACCTTGCCGGATGATTGATAAAATGCAAAACTCCAGGACACCTTTCCGCATTTGGCTTTGTGTATTTTGAATATCCATATTGAGTTTGTTTTCTAAATTGATAACACAAAACTATGCAAGAAACTAATACTATGTAATACATAATACTAAATTTATTTAAGTAATAGTTTTACTAAGTTAATATACATTGCACTATGAATTGATTTACAACGAATTGTGATATTTAGGTAATTTCGAAGATTTTATAAGCGGTAATTAGAATTGATAAAAGTTAGCGGGAAAGGCTATCGATAACCTGGAAACTAGCTATATTAGAAGAACTGTTCAATGAATTCGCAATTCCTTTTTTTTCTGCGGCAGTAAGATGAAAACTTAATGAAGCGGAAACAGAATTCGGCGGCGCTTCGTAACTGAAAGCAACTTTAATTAATTTTGCACCGTAGGAATTAAGCATATAATTCACTTCATCTTTTTGATAATAATCCTGCAGATTGAACCAGTTATTTTGAAGCAGAAATATAGGTTTAGTGATCAAGCCCATTATAGAATTAACTTCATAAAACCTCGACCAATCTTCTTCAGTTCTGTCGCGGATTTCAACGATAACGATTTTAGATGTGTTTGTTTCTAACCAGCTTTGGAATTTATCTATGAACCGCAAACTTGTTTCATGGCCGAAATTATCCCGAAACCCGGCATCCATTACATCAATATCCGGATTTGAAGGCATTTCAATATTTGGAAGCACAAAAGGAAAGGTTGCATTCATGCGCAATGTGGTAAGAAACTGTAGGTTGGCCGCACTTTGTTTCAAAAAAAAGGACTGGAAGTCTACAGCATCTACATCGTAACCACTTAAATTATTTTGTTTTTCGGCTGCCTGCATCATAAACCTGACAGGGTGGGTAGCTATAATCATTTTACGGCCATCTCTTGTTATGGCAGTATTGAAGAACATGCTTGGGATATCTGCATGCTCTTCGGCATCCTTATAATCAATTAATCTTTTATTTAAAACTCCCCTGGTATTATAATTTAATTTTTGTTCAAATGCATAGCCGCGGTCCCGTATGTAAAAGTTATTGCCCAGCTGGAATTTACTCAGCGGTCCAATCATATCTCTTGCAACAAGAGAAGAAAATACAGGATTTAAAAGGTCTTTGCTAATATTATCAATGTATTGCTTTTTTTGAAGAGAATTTATTTTGCCTTGTTGTTTTTCTAAATATAGTTCCCTGAAATATGCAGCACCAAGCATTCCGCCCGAAGCGCCTGCTATTAAAAAACACTTTTGAAAGAATTTACCTTCTGTAATTGTATCAAGCTTAGTTAAAACATTCATCACAAATGCAGCGCTTCTGTTGCCGCCGCCACTTACATCAAGAATAAACAAAGTTGGTTTTGCTTCATGCTGTTTTAATTTCCAGTTATTTAATATTGAAATAAAGTTTAAGCTGTCTTGCGTAACATCTTCCTTGTTCATTAGTTTCAGAAGGCTTTCCCTATTATATTCCGGACGGTCTTTAGTGTAATTGTAATCCAAGCCATAGGCCTTATTTCTTGGATCAATTATGTGCTGCTGGAACATCCAGTTCACAGCGAGATAAATAATAAGTATGATTAAAATACTCCAGTTACCCAGAAACAATGATAATGCTCCGGCTACAGCAATTAAAATTGTAAAAAATAAGGTAATGCTTGCGGCGGCAGGAATTTGAAAATATTTATTTTCTGCAGCAAGGCCGGTTAGAATTAATACCAATAAAGCAAGAAACACAGCTTTCACAGCTTCTAAATGATGCCGTTTAAAAACTGAATTTAAAAATTCATGGCTGTAATGTTTTACGTTTCGCGGCTTTCTCAAACCAAACGTTGCACTTAAAAACCAATCAACCCGCATTTCACCTTTTTCAATTTTTGATTTTTTTATCATCCGCGAAGCACGTTCATACTTTTCATTGGCAGTTGTAAAGTCGGTTGCCATTTTTCGATAGATCTTTTTATCAGTTCCAAAAAAATAACCGAATGCCAAAGCAATTGATAAAATAAATCCACCTAAAAAACCACCGGCCAAATAAAGCATTTGCAATGCACTTGATAATTCTTCATGCCGTTGATATTGAAAGGCAAAAAATAAATAACATGACAAAAAGATCAGCGGTATTACAGCATTGTTGATGCAATACTTAAGAAATGGCTGGGCAGTTGTTGCAAGAAATTTTATATGCCGGCTATGTAAAATAAACGTGGTAATATTCCAGCTCATAATATACGATGCAACGGCAAAGCCGGCAAAAGCAGTACTTAAGGCATTTACCCGACCGAGATATTCAGGTGCCAGCATTAAAGAATCAGCGCCATAAGGCTTTAAAAAATGGCCGCTTATAGTAGCAAATAAAATAATCCAAAATACCAGCAATACCTGAAATTTTCGAAAATGCAGGAACACAAGTTGCACTGGCAGGGAATAAAAAAAACCGGTCAAGTATTTTTTCATGCAACTGTTCTTAAAGTACTGAAACTTGTATTAAACTGCTGATTAAGCTGATAGTAAAAATACTGAAGCCTGTTCTGAAACAAGCGAAAATGTTATAGTGAATTATAATTGTACAAGATGAGCCATAAAGAAAAAACCTGCATCAAGAATAATAAAAATTAAAAGAAGATTACTCAAAATGTTTTGTGTTTGTTTCGCTTTTACGATCTTATTACTCTGAGAAGTATAAATATTATACTTGCTGAAATGAAGCCAATCTGTATATTGATGAAAATGGCTCTTCGAAAAGAACAAATACGTTTTTAAAATTAATACGCTGCCAATAACTGCAGAGGTAATGTAGAACAATGTGTAGTAAAGTTCCATTGCAAACAGATTTATTTACTTTGCCTGCGGGGAAAAATCTATCACAAAACTATTTGTTTGACGAAATATCAAATATTAAAATTTTCAAAAACTGTTTGATTAATCAAGCCCTAATTGTTTTTGAATTTCTTCCAGCGCTTTACCTTTCGTTTCGGGTACTTTAGTTATAACCCAAATAAGTTGCAGCACCATCATAAAAGAAAAGAATGCAAATATTGGCCAAGGGTTATTTTTTAAAATTCCGCTTTTATCATCAATAAATACCGGTGAAATTAAAGTGATAATTGCAGCGCAAACCCAATGTGTTCCAGCGCCAAATGATTGCCCTGCTGCACGAATTTTATTTGGAAAAATTTCAGAAATAAAAACCCAGATAACAGCGCCTTGTCCAACTGCATGCGACGCAATAAACATAGCTAAAAATGCAACAAGCATTTGTGCGCTTGCATGCGTGTAAAAACACCATGCCACCATTGCAAGACTAATTATGTACCCGAATGAGCCAATCAATAATAAAATCTTTCTTCCAACACGATCAATAAGATATAAACCAACAAAAGTAAAAATGAGGTTGGTGCCTCCAATTGTTATTGAACTTAATAAAGAATCATTTGCCGCAAGCCCGGCTCTTTCTAAAATTCTTGGCGCGTAATATAAAATGAAGTTAATACCTGAGAATTGATTGAAAAATGCAACAAAAAAAGCAAGCCCTAAAATTGTTGCGTGTTTTTTACCGAAGAATGCAACATGCTTTCCGCCAATATCTTCATGCTGTATCGCAGATTTAATAGAAGTAATTTCTTCACCAGGATCCGCAATTCCTAACTTTCTTAAAACTTTTTTCGCATCATTATCCCTGGCTTTGGTTACAAGCCAGCGTGGACTTTCAGGAATGCCTAAAACAAGTACCGAATAAATTAAAGCAGGAATTGCCATTACCCCAAGCATCCACCGCCAATCGTTACTGCCACCAACACCTTTTAATAAATAATTAGAAACATACGCCAGCAGTATTGCAAACACAATATTGAATTGATACATCGCAACAAGTCTTCCTCTTGAAGAAGCTGTGGATATTTCTGAAATATAAGTTGGTGCTGCAACAGAAGATATACCAATGCCTATGCCTCCAATAAAACGAAAGAAAGAAAATATATAAGGACCGGGTGAAAGCGCTGAACCAATTGCTGAAACAGTAAATAAAATTCCTATCCAAATTAACACCTTTTTTCTTCCATATTTTTGAGTAGGTATTCCGCCAAATAAAGCTCCGGCAACAGTTCCCCATAAAGCCATTGACATAATAAAAAAGCCGTGCTGCCATGGTGTTAAATGCCATAAATCCTGGATGGGTTTATCAGCACCTGAAATAACAACCGTATCAAACCCAAAAATAAAACCAGCCAATGCAGCGGTTAATGAAATACCGAATAAAGAATTTTTACCTGCAGATGAAATTTCAGAAGAAGCAATGTTAGTTTGCATAAAATATATTGAAAGCTTACATCAATCTTCACGTTCAGCAAATCACGCTTAAGCAAAGTACAATGTTATTTGCTGCTTCAGAATTTTTACAATAAGTATTTTGAGAACTTGGTTAATAAAAAATCCCGGCAAAAAACCAGGACTTTTAAAATGAGAAATATATACTGAGTAAAGATTAATTATAACACATACATGCAAGTGAATTATGCGGATCAATTGAAGTTTCGTTTGCTGTTGCCAAAGGAAACTCACCATACTCAAGCTGAAGGAATGAAAAGCCCGGGCGCATTTGCCATAGATAAAGCTTTTTATTTTCGGGCGCATTAAACAGCTCAGGTAAAAGTTCATATATTAATCCATTAGCACAAGCCTCTTCCATTTGTTCTTGTGGTGTCATGTTTTTATCTGCGCCACTTTCTTTACAGCACCATTCTCTTTGTGCAAATGAGTTATTTGTTACCAGCAGAATTTCCCGTTGTGTAGAATTTGTTTTCATCTTAAATGATTTAATTGTTCTGAAAATTTTTCCTGTCTTAAGCTTATAAAACTCTTTATTAAATTAGACGCGATCAGATATCAAAAGATACATCCGCTCTAAAAAAATTCCGTTAAAATACCTGTAGATAATTGTCGGCAACTTCTTATATTTAAAAACTAAATTTATTAGCTTTGCAGGGTTGATTTAAAAACAGCCTGTTCTGCTTTAAATTCATCCATAAAACATAAAAGCAATTCAAAATGAAAAATGATAAGGAAAAAGATACTGGATCAGATAAATTGAAAGCCTTAAAACTAACGATTGAGAAAATTGATAAAGACTTTGGCAAAGGCAGCGTAATGATGATGAATGAACGCGGTGAGCGTACAATGGAAGTAATTTCAACTGGTTCTATCGGTTTGGATATTGCACTTGGTGTTGGCGGCCTGCCTCGGGGAAGAGTGATCGAAATTTATGGGCCTGAATCAAGCGGAAAAACCACTATTGCAACGCACGTGATTGCCGAAGCACAAAAGAAAGGCGGTATTTGTGCCATCATTGATGCAGAGCATGCTTTTGACAGCGCTTATGCACAAAAATTGGGTGTTGACATTGATAATTTATTGATTTCACAACCTGATTATGGTGAGCAGGCTTTGGAGATCGCAGACCGTTTAATTCTTTCAGGTGCATTAGATGTTGTGGTAATTGATTCTGTAGCAGCGCTTGTTCCAAAAGGTGAACTGGAGGGTGAAATGGGTGACAGCAAAATGGGTTTACAGGCGAGATTGATGAGCCAGGCTTTACGTAAGTTAACAGCAACCATCAGTAAAACAAATACGATTTGCATTTTTATAAACCAGCTGCGCGAAAAAATAGGAGTTATGTTTGGGAATCCTGAGACAACCACGGGTGGTAATGCCTTGAAATTTTATTGTTCAGTAAGATTGGATATTCGCCGCATGGCACAAATAAAAGATGGTGACGAAGCAATTGGCAACCGCGTAAAAGTAAAAGTGGTGAAGAATAAAGTTGCACCGCCGTTTCGCAGTGCAGAATTTGATATAATTTTTGGTGAAGGCGTTAGCAAGATTGGTGAGATAATAGATATGGGTGTTGAAATGAATATCATTCAAAAAAGCGGAAGCTGGTTTAGTTATGATAGCAACAAACTTGGACAGGGACGTGATGCAGTGAAAGGGTTACTTAGTGATAATGAAGAACTGGCAAATGAAATTGAAGGAAAGATAAGAGCGAAGCTTACCGAAATGCAAACCGCAGAAGCATAAAAATACTTAGCGGAAAAATTAAGGCCTTTCAATATTGAAAGGCCTTTTTTATTTCCGGGTAAAAATCAGCCGCAACTATACGCCATGCTTTCCATATCAATTTCTCTTTGTTGAAAATGATAGCCTGAATAAGTTGCTTTTATTTCATCTAATAAACTAAAAATTTCTTCAATGTTTTTAAGCGTTGTTAATTTAATACGATACTCTTTTATGTTTGGAAGGCCTTTTAAATAATTTGCATAATGCCTGCGCATTTCAAGCATACCAAGCGTTTCACCTTTCCATTCAATACTGCGCTGCAAATGCTTTTTTATAACATCAACACGTTGCTCAATATTTGGAGGAGGCAAATGGCCGCCGGTTTTTAAATAATATTTTATCTCATTAAATATCCATGGATAACCAATCGCCGCACGACCAATCATAATACCATCAACGCCATAACGATTTTTATACTCCAATGCTTTTTCAGGTGAATCAATATCACCGTTACCAAATATTGGAATGCTTATACGAGGATTATTTTTAACTGCCGCAATCAGAGTCCAATCCGCTTCACCTTTATATAACTGGCTTCTTGTTCTTCCATGTATTGACAAAGCTTTTATACCAACGTCCTGCAAACGTTCTGCAACTTCAACAATATTCTTATTGTTATCATCCCAGCCCAAACGTGTTTTAACTGTAACAGGTAATGATGTTGAGTTAACACAAGCCTTTGTTAACCGAACCATCAAATCAACATCTTTTAAAACAGCAGCACCGGCACCTTTGCTCACCACTTTTTTTACAGGACAACCAAAATTTATATCAAGCAACTCAGGATTTACTGCATCAACAATTCTTGCGCTCATAGCCATCGCTTCTTCATCACCACCAAAAATTTGAATGCCGATTGGTTTTTCGTAATCAAATATGTCGAGCTTTTGTTTGCTCTTGATCGCATCACGAATCAAACCTTCACTCGATATAAATTCTGTGTACATCAAATCAGCGCCATTGTCTTTGCACACCGCACGAAATGGCGGATCGCTCACATCTTCCATTGGCGCCAGTAGTAAAGGAAATTTCGGTAATAATATGTCGCCTATTGTAATCATTCTTTACAGCTAAAAATAATTAGTTACTTATTATGAATATGCTCGTATAAATTTGAACGCAAATTTACGCCATACATTTTTATGCTCGATTACAACTACCAACGTCCGCGATACACAGCATGGTCTCAGTTCGCAATTTTGCTTACATTATGCGGCTTTGGTCTTTTGTTGGGTGGAATGATATCTATAAAAATTGCTTCTGCCTATTTGCATGTAACAGCACATAATCTTGAAGACGCCATTTCAAAACCCGGGAATGCGCACATTGCTATTTTATTTCAATTTATAAGTACATTTTTATTCATGGCGGTACCTGCATTTGTATTTGCAAGAATTATGAATCGCAATGCCTTTAAATATATAGGCTTTAATGCTGCAATAAGCGGCAAACAGGTTTTTGTAATTATAGGGATTGTTTTGGTATGTATAATTCTGAGCGGTGCATTAAGCATGCTAAACCAAATAATACCACTATCAAAAAGTTTGGAAGCTTATTTTAAAACAAAAGAGCAAGAATATGATAAAGTTGTAACCGGAATGGCGCAAATGAAAACAACGTCGCAATACATTTTATCGCTAATAGTAATTGCGTTAATGCCCGCCATCTTTGAAGAAATGCTTTTTCGTGGCGCATTACAACCTGTTATGATCTCTCTTACAAAAAATGTATTTATAGGCATTTTTTTAACGGGCATTTTGTTCAGTGCAATGCATGGGTCTTATTATGGTTTTTTGCCAAGGCTGGCTTTGGGAGTGATCATCGGGTATATTTATTACACCAGTAAAAATTTATGGCTTTCAGTTTGCGCACATTTTTTATATAATGCAATTGGTATTACACAAATGTATGCTGCGATTAAGCAAGGCTCATTAAACTCTGATACTGTTAGTAATGATGTATTACCTGTTTATTATGGCATAATCGCGGCAGCGGCATTGTATTGGTTATTTATATTTTTTAAAAAAGAGAGTAATGTTGTAATATCAATATATAACCAGGAACAGAAACCTGAGATATACACCGATCAGGAAGATAAAAATACTTACCCGTAAAAGATCTTGATGCGATAATCGTTACTGCTTTTTTTAAATATTTTATTTGTATTCATCAGCGTATCGGCATAAACGCATTACAATTTGATGATTGTGCTTTCTGATGATCGGAAATTGAATAATTAACCTTTCATATCTAAAATTAAAAGAAGCCAATCTTATCGGCACCGGCTTCTAATTAAATGCTGCAATAATTATAATTTATCCATTTCGTCTTTCACAAACTCCATCAAAGTTTTTATGTGTTCAGGTGAAAGATCAAATTTTAAACCAGCCGCTTTATATAGTTCAGGAAGTGTTTTTGTTCCGCCCAAACTCAATGCATTAATATAATTATTTAAGGCTTGTTGGGGATTTTTTTTGTATTGCATCCACAAACCAATTGCGCCTAATTGTGCAATACCGTATTCAATATAATAGAAAGGAACTTCAAATAAATGCAATTGGCGTTGCCAGCTTATTTTCCTGTATTCTTCTAATCCTGAAAAATCAACTGTGTTGGTAGAAAATTCATTTAAAATATTTGTCCATGCTTCGGTTCTTTCTTCAATACTATGTTGCGGATGTTCATACACCCAATGCTGAAATTTATCAATTGTTGCTATCCAGGGGAAAATCGTGATCACTCTTTCCAATTGATGTTCTTTTGCACGCTTTAATTCTTCTGCATCATCAAAGAAAACATTCCATTTATCCATTGTAAAAAGCTCCATGCTCATACTTGCCACTTCTGCAATTTCCATTGGATATTCTTTAAATGCACTCAGCTCTAAAGGATGCGCAAGAAATGAATGCACTGCATGACCGCCTTCATGCACCATTGTAGTAACATCATCCATTTGCCCGGCGGCATTCATAAAAATAAATGGTGCGCCACTTTCTGCTAAAGGACAATTATAACCACCCGGCGCTTTGCCTTTACGGCTTTCCAAATCCAAATGACCAAGCTCATTCATCTTCTTTAAACAAGAAGCAAAAAATGGATTCAATTCTTCAAAACATTTCTCAGATTTTTCCAGCAATTCTTTTCCTGTATTAAAAGGATGCAATGGTTTAATTCCTTCAGGCTCGGCTTCAGTATCCCACGGTCTTAACGTATCAAGTTCTAATTTTTCTTTTTTACTGATGTTGATCTTTTCAACCAGCGGTAACACATGCAACTTCACCGCTTCATGAAATTTAAAGCAATCTTCTTTTGTATAATCAAAGCGGCCCATTTCAACAAACTTGTAATCGCGATAATTTTCAAAGCCCGCATTCTTTGCAACCTGGTCGCGTTTTTCAACAAGTTTTGTATATAAATCATTTAACGCATCTTTATCTTGTTTCCTTCGTTCCTGCATTTTTCTATATACTTCTTCACGAAGATTTCTGTCATGCTCTAATAAAAATTTAGAAGCTTGTTGCAAAGTATACTCCTGTCCTTTCAATTCAACAGTCATTGCGCCTGTTATTACACCATACTGTTGTTGCATTACGCTTAACTCAGCCTGCAACGGAATATTTGCTTCACGAAACAGTTCAATATTTTTTCTTACACTTCTTAAATAAGTAAAATACTTTTCTTTATCCAATTCACTTGTATAAGGTGAATTGATAAGTTTTTTATTCAGCGCATCTGCATATGGTTGCAGTTTTGGCTGAATTTCCATGCAGAAATAAGTGAACGCTTCTTCCAAACTTTTATCTGTTGTATCACATGTCATTTTTATTTGGCGCCAACATGCATCTTCACTTACAACAGCTTCCAGTTCGCTCATATCTTTCATCCATTGTTCCAAATCATTTTCAGAATCTATTTTTCTGTCTAAAAGATTTTTGAAATATGGTTCTAATGCTGCCCATGTTGTTATCTTAAAATCCTGCGGTACAAAATGGCGTGGTAACTTTTTTATATCTGCGGTTAACATTCATTCAAAATTTAAAGTCAAAATTTACACTTCACAAACAACAATGTTGTTCGTAGCTTTTATTCAAATGATTTCTTCGCACTCTTTTTCTTTGCTGCTTTTGGTTCTGAAATTGTTGACGTTTCTTCAACTGAACCTGCTTCCTCTGTTTTTGTTTTGGATGCTTTTGCTTTTTTAGATTCTTTAGTTTTTATTTCAGATTTTGTTTCAGGCTCTTTTAATTCGGGTTCTGCCGTTTGTGTTTCTTGGTGTGGTGTTTCATCATTTTCATCAGCGGTTTCTTCACTCAACTTTATTTCAATATCGTTTTTCTTTAAGATATCAAACCATTTTACCATCTTTTTCATATCACTTGCGTATACTCTTTCAAAATCCATTTTAGGGTACACTTTGGTAAAGTATCCTCTTACTGCATTAGCATCTTTTTCTCCCGGTAAAGCCTCATTACTGTTTTGCATTGCATAAAAAACATCAACCAGGTTTACGTTATCTTCTTCAGTATAAACTTCAATGCTTTCCAAATGTGAAAAGTTATGTATGCGGGATGAAACAAAACGTGTGGTTTTATCTTCCAGCGAACGCACAATTGCGCCATCTGCCTTACTTGCTATCAACTCGAATAAACCGGGTAATCCTGTAACAGATATAAGCTTGCTGTATTCCATAAAAATATTTTGAGGGCTGCAAGATAAAAGAAATTAGACCTCACCCCAACCCCTCTACAAAGGAGTGGGGGCTTTTTTAACAACATGCATTTATATAAACAACTTAATAATGTTAATAATATCAACTCCTTCTCTTTCGGGAAATTTAGGATGGGCTTCCTTTATCTTTGCTGCATGCAGCAAAAACCGGTTTTGCACACCTTGCTTTCTCCACGTCTTTTAGATTTGTATGATGTTGCCGATAGTATTGTTGTAATTATTGATGTGTTTCGGGCCACATCAACCATTGCAACTGCGTTGTATAATGGTGCCCAAAAAATAATTCCGGTTGCAGGCGTTGAAGATTGTATTGCAATTGGAAAAAATCTGAATGCGATTACAGCCGGTGAACGGGACGGAAAAATAATTGACGGTTTGCAACATGGCAATTCACCTGCAGAATATCCACAAAGTTTTATTGAAGGGAAAACTTTAGTGCTTACAACAACCAACGGAACAAGGTTGTTACATATGGCACTCGACAAAGGTGCTTCAGAAGTAATTACAGGTTCTTTTCCAAACCTGGCTGCTGTTTGTGATCATCTTGCATTATCAAACAAAAACATTATTCTCGGTTGTTCTGCATGGAAGGACAGGTTTAATTTGGAAGACACTTTATTTGCCGGCGCAGTTATCAGCAAAATAAAAAACTATTTTACCATTCATTGTGATAGCAGCTTAATGGCTGAAGACATGTACCAGCTGCATTGTAAAGAGATTTATTCCTTTATTAGAAAAACAACCCACTGGCACCGTTTGGCTTCTTATGGTTTGGAAAAAGACCTTGAATATTGTGTTACTGAAAATGTTGCCAATATATTACCCCAATATGATGACGGCGCCTTGATCGTTCGTTAATCTTAAACTGATTGTTAACGTTTTTATAGGCTTTATATACTGCTTGTTTTGATTTATTTTTGCAGCTTGCTTTTTTCACAATTGTACATCGTAAATCTAAAATTTTATTGATTGGCTTTACCACATTTAATTAAGTATATCTATAATAACGGTACTGATGAGGTTATACGCCGCGGCAAAAAAATTTTTTCTACCGGCTACGTTGAAATGATAGAAAACGACGAGCTTATGGCTTCCGTTGCTTTTAGAGTAAAGGATGATGCGTATAATACTTTTTATAAGGTTTACTTAAGTCGTTATAATAATATTCAAACCCTTTCACTGCGTTGTAGTTGTCCATATAATCTTGGAGATATTTGCCGCCATGAAGCGGCTGCATTGTTTCGTTTGCAGGAATTGATTGATAATAATCAGCTCGGCGAAGCGGATGCAGAATATAAACAACAGCACACAGTTGTAAAAATGAAGCAGCTTGAATTACGTTCTATCAAGTTGTTGGCTGCACCAGATGCTTTGCAATTAGCAGGAGATTTTTTACGCGGCAACAAAGTAAATATCATTGAAGCCGCAAACGATATTGTAAAAGCGGAATTAAATTATGAAGGCGATACATATACTTTACAATTTCGCCGTAACGATGAAAAGAATTTAGATACAAGCTGTACTTGTAATACGGAAACAAAATATCCGCTGTGTATACATAAAACTATTGTTTTATTACACCTGCATAATAGTTACGGCGCTGCATTCTTTGATGCTATCAGCAACCGTGATCGTGAAAAAAATAAATTGCTGGCTTTATATGGTTATACAACAGATGATGATATAGAAGGTAAA
The DNA here is from genome assembly GCA_019247895.1 of Parafilimonas sp. Taxonomy (GTDB): domain Bacteria; phylum Bacteroidota; class Bacteroidia; order Chitinophagales; family Chitinophagaceae; genus Parafilimonas. The sequence goes on from JAFBAF010000009.1 coordinate 14,145, forward strand.
TTCGAATTTACTTATCGTGATGGCAAACCTTTTTTACGCGTACTTGATCCTTCTATCAAACGCATTATTGCGCCACCAGCTGAAAAAAGAAGCCCATTTTTAGCGCCGGTACAAAAGGAAGTTTTAGTTGAAGAAAAAGCGCCGGAAGTTGGACATTATCAAAAACTTGGTGTTGTACTGCGGTACGATGCGCAACAATATCCCTTTATACAGGCTGATGCAATAAAAGGCGAAGCAGATGATGCTACAAAGCAATTTACAGGCAAAACAGAAAAGCTTGATCTTACAAAATTTGTAAACACCGAAGATCTTAGCGAAGATGATAAAATGCTAATTCAGCATTTGCGCAAACTATTGCCGGTTGAAGTAACAAGATATTTAAACCGCAATTCACCGTTTAGCGGTATTTGGGAAAATATTACGCAACAACATAATGATGATTTGCCTGAAGAAACCAAGAACCTTATTATTGAATACCTTCTTCCCAAATACAAAAAATTATTTTCTGAAATAAGCGAAAGCAATTTTGCATTTTTACTTCCTCAGAAAAAAAATTATATAACTGCCAATCTTGAGCAGGCAGTGTTATCCAATCAATATATACAACCGCAATTATCTATTGCACATAAAAACAATTTGTATGAAATAACTTGTTTTGTAAAGTTGCTGAATGCTGTTGTTCCGCTTGAAGAAAACCTGATTAAATCATCACTTGTATTTCAACATGAGAATACATTTTATTTATGGCAGAAAACAGAAGATGTTTTATTGGCAGAACGCTTTTTGAATAACGGCAAACTTTTAATTGAAGAAGAAAACTGGAGCAGGCAGCTGGCTGATTTTATTCTTCCTCTTACAAAACAATACGATGTTCAATTCAGCGGCATACAAAAAGAAGAACTGAAAAACATAAAGCCTGAAATGCGGCTGATGATAAAAGAAAAAGGTGATTATCTTTTGTTTCAACCTTTCTTTAATTACAATGGCTACGATGTAAGAGCTGAAGATAAAGATCGCATTATCATTCCTTCAACCGGGAAGCTGATCATCATTCATCGTAATTCGGAAGCCGAAAATACGCTTATTAAAAAAATCGAGAACCTTCATTCATCGTTCATACATACAGATGAAAACACCTTAGCGCTAAAAGGCAATGATGTATTAAAAAATAACTGGTTTTTTTTATTTGCCGATGCGGTAAAGGAAATGAACATTCCTGTTTATGGTTTTGATGCATTGAAAAAATTTCGTTTTAACACTGCAAAACCATCTACCAAAATTTTCATCAGCAGCAATACGGATTGGTTTGATGCGAAGATTGATATTCATTTTGGTGAACAAAAAGTTACTGTTGCAGATGTAAAAAAAGCATTGGCAAACAAACAACAATTTGTTCCGCTGCAGGATGGAACATTAGGCATTTTACCGGAAGATTGGATTCGCCGTTATTCAATGTTGTTTGCAGTTGGGGAAGGCAAAGCAACCAACATTAAGCTTAGCAAATATCATTTTGGTGTAATTGAAGAATTGTATGCGCAGCGCAATGAAGAAGAAATATTTTTCAAGCTTGAGGAAAAATATGAACGCTTAAAAGAACATCATACAGTAAAACAAATTGAGCCG
>JAFBAF010000082.1 GCA_019247895.1 Parafilimonas sp.
ATAGCTTTTATACGCCACTTTTTCAACTTATTTCTTTTCATTGTTTTAATGGGAATTTCGCTTGGTATTCTCATTAATTATAATCAAACCTATAATGTTGTTTTTTCAAATATTGCTAATGAAACCACAGGTTCGGTTGGTGCGCAATACAATAAAGTTGAATATTATTTTAAGCTAAAAAAAGCCAATGAAGAATTGGTTGCAGAAAATAAGGAACTGCGTGGTTTATTAAATTCAAGCTTTGAAAGCCCGGATACTTCAACAGTTATTAAGATTGATTCTTTATTAAAAGATACTTTAGGCAGAGTAAGAAAATTTCAATTCTTGCCTGCTAAAGTGGTGAACAATGATGTTTCTGATCAAAACAATTATATCACCTTGTATCGCGGCGAAAAGCAAGGTGCAAAAGTTGATATGGGTGTAATTGGTCCGCAGGGAATTGTTGGAAAAGTAATATTAGTAAGCGATAATTATTGTCGTGTAATGAGTGTGTTGAATCGCAATAGCAAAGTAAGTGCGATGACAAAAAGAGGATTCTATACCGGTCTTGTTGATTGGGATGGAAAAGATCCGCGTTATGTAACGCTGCATAATATTCCTAAGTCAGCTAAAGTAAAAGTTGGTGATAGTGTACTTACAAGTAATTTATCAGGAAGTTATCCGCCGGGAATTATGATCGGAACTGTTGCTTCAATTGAAGGTGATCCTGCAAGTGGTTTTTATGAATTGAAAATAAAAACGGCAACAGATTTTTATAGCATTCAATATGCATACTTAGTTGATAATATGATTTGGGCGGAACAAAAAGATTTAGAAGCAAAAACTCCAAAAGATAAATGACAAACCTGCTGAAAAATATCATTCGTTTTGTTTTATTTATACTGGTGCAGGTTTATATATTGAATAAAGTGCCGCCATTGCATCAATTTGTAAAACCATACATTTATTTCTTATTCATTTTATGGTTGCCGTTTAATATTAATCGTACAGGGTTACTATTATTGGCATTTATTTTTGGATTAACGTTTGATTTTTTCAGCGGTACGCCAGGTTTGCATACAGCGCCGTGTGTGTTCATTGCTTACTTAAGACCGTTCTTATTAAATCTTCTTATACCACAAGAAACAATACAATTAAGTTTTGCGGAGCCTTCTGTAAAAAGTATGGGCTGGGGCTCTTATGCAACCTATATAATTATTCTAACATTTTTACACATCGCATTACTGGTGTTTATCGAATGGATGGAGTTTGGGGATTTTTTGTATTTTATCGGTAAAGTAACTGCAACTACTGCACTTAGTTTGATACTCATCTTTGTTACAGAAATGCTTTTTCCACGCAAAGGAAAATACCGAACGAATGCGGCTGCTTAACTGTTGAAGGCTAAAACGCATTTCAAGTTGCCAACTATTTTTCACTCATTTCATCATTCTTTCAAAACATTTTTCGTCGCAATTTCATTATTTGCTTCAACCTTTAGTAAATCATTACCAGCTTGCAATTAAGCAATGTTTAAGCTATAAGATGAGCGCTGTTAGCTTTTGGTTGTTGCCCAGTGGCTACATTTCCTGCAATATCAACAACACTCAGTTTTATTTGTTGATTTGATGGTAAGACTTGTATTTGCAGATGTGTGTTGCAGAGTTTGACATGTGTTTACACATTGATCCCAAAACTTGTATCTAATGAAACTGGCTGAGCATTAACTGGCAACAAAAAAAATATAGAATAAAAAAGAACGAAGTTGATCTCATTGCAGTAATGTAATCTTTAGCGAAATATACTATTAGGATTATAAAAACTTCACCCAGGTTAAATTTAAGAATTTATACAATTGCATTGAAATCTATAAGAAGCTTTTTACGTTTGCATTAATGCGAAAATTGGAAGATACATATCAACATAAAGGCTTAAGAAAAAAATTGATTGATACCTTACGCAATAAGGGCATAACAAGCGAACGTGTATTGGAAGCAATGTACAACGTGCCCCGCCATTTTTTTTTAGATTCTGCGTTTGATAAAATTGCTTATGAAGACAGAGCGTTTCCAATTGCAGCAGAACAAACTATTTCGCAGCCTTATACGGTTGCTTATCAAACACAGTTATTAGATGTGCACCGCAGTGATAAAATTTTAGAAATAGGAACCGGAAGCGCTTACCAGGCAAGTGTTTTAGCAGAGATGGGAGCGTGGGTTTTTACTATTGAAAGGCAAAGGAAATTGTTTGATAACAATAAAAATTTTTTCTTTAAAACAAAATATCCAAACATAAAATTTTTTTATGGCGATGGATTTGAAGGCTTATCAACTTTTGCACCGTTTGATAAAATTTTGATAACTGCTGCCGCACCTTTTGTGCCGCCAAAATTAGTTGAGCAACTAAAATTCGGTGGTATTATGGTTTTGCCTGTTAATGAAGGTGAGAAGCAACGCATGCTGCGCATCACTAAAAAAGAAAACACTGATTACAGTGAAGAAACATTTGATTATTTTTCTTTTGTGCCCATGCTTAAAGGAAAGAATAATTAAGACTATTCAATAATAATTTTCTGTATGCATTTTTTAATTGATTGAAAACTAAAGTTTTGATTTTTACTTTTAACATTTGAATTTATGGCAATTCGCATTTTTATTACCGGCGGTACATTTGACAAAGAATATAACGAATTGAACGGAGAACTTTTTTTTAAAGATTCGCATTTATCCGAAATGTTGAAATTAGGTCGTTGCAAAATTGATGTTGAATTAAGAACTTTAATGATGATAGATAGTTTGGGAATGACAGATGAGGACCGCGAATTAATCTCAAGGCAATGCGAAACATGTGAGGAAGATAAAATTGTAATAACACACGGCACCGATACAATGGCCGACACTGCAAAATTTCTTGCCGAAAAAATAAAAGATAAAACAATTGTAATCACAGGTGCAATGATCCCTTACAAATTTGGCAGCTCTGACGGATTGTTTAATTTGGGAAGTGCATTGGCTTTTGTACAAACTTTACCAACAGGTGTATATGTAGCAATGAATGGCAGGTATTTTAACTGGAATAACGTACGTAAAAATAAACGAACAGGAGAGTTTGAAGAACTCAATAAGCTTTAGTGCTATTGTTAATCACTTGCTTATAATTCTATAAATTTGACCTTTAATTTTCAGATATGGCAAAAATAACAGCCGCCATTACAGCAGTGGGCGGTTATGTTCCGGAATATAAATTAACGAACAAAGATCTTGAGACAATTGTTGATACGAATGATGAATGGATAAAGACACGAACAGGTATAAGTGAACGAAGAATTTTAAAAGAAGCTGGCAAGGCCAGCAGTGATCTTGCGGTACCAGCCGTTCAGGAAATATTAAGAAATAAAAATTTAGATCCACTTGAAATTGATTGCATCATTGTAGGCACTGTTACTCCAGATATGGTGTTTCCTGCAACAGCGAATATTTTAGCTAATAAGATAGGCGCAAAAAATGCCTGGGGGTTTGATGTAAGTGCAGCTTGCTGCGGGTTCTTATTTTCATTAGAAACAGGAGTGAATTTTATACAGAGTGGCAAATACAAAAAAGTATTGGTTGTTGGGGTTGATAAAATGAGCGCCATTGTTGATTACACAGACAGAACTACTTGTATAATTTTTGGTGACGGCGCCGGAGCAGTTTTGCTTGAACCATCTACCGATGAAACGGGTATTTTGGATAGTATTTTAAAGACAGACGGAAGTGGCGTTGAATTTTTGCACATGAAAGCAGGTGGCTCACTTGAACCGGCAAGTATTGAAACAGTAACATCTAAAAAGCATTTTATTTACCAGGAAGGTAAAACTGTATTTAAACATGCGGTTGCGGGTATGGCTGATGTAAGTGCAGAAATAATGGAACGTAATAACCTTTCTTCAGAAGATGTAGCATGGCTTGTACCGCACCAGGCTAATATGAGAATTATTGATGCAACAGCTAATCGTATGGGTTTATCAAAAGACAAGGTGATGATAAACATAAACCGGTATGGAAATACCACGGCAGCCACTATTCCTTTGTGCTTATGGGAGTGGCAAAATCAACTTAAAAAAGGAGACAATATTATCCTGGCTGCTTTTGGAGGCGGTTTTACCTGGGGTGCTATTTGGGTGAAATGGTCATACACTACAAAAAAATAAGGCCGCAATATGCAGCCTTATTTTCCTTATGAGAGATTGATTATCTTACAACTTGTATTGTAGAAGAGTAAGACTTTCCGTCAACAACAGCTACAACTCTGTATACACCATTGCTTACAGCTTTTCCACTCATATCTTTTAAATCCCAATTATAAGTTTGTTTTCCTGAAGCTTGAGTGCCATTTGCTAAAACTCTTACAGGTTGTTGCAAATAGTTATAAACTGTTACTTGTATTTGAGATTGCTTAGAAGTTTTAAAGCTGATTGATGTGCTATTCTTTGCAGCGTTTGGCGCAACCACTAAAGTAATTAATGAACCATGTGTTGCAGGTCCGTTAGGATCAACTTTTATAGCTTTTCCAGAACCGCATGGGCCACTAGCATCCCATGTTCCGGTGAATAAAACGCCGCCAAAGCAATAGCTTGTCCAGCCACCTGAACCAGACCAACCTGTTGTTGAGCCCCCTGATCTGAATACTTGTGCTGATCCTATATAAACAAAAGAATCAGATGCTGAATTGCAACCATCAGGAGTTGGGTTAAGTGCATGAAGTTCTATATCACCGCTTAAATTAGAAAGTTCGCCATAAGCGTTAACATTCCACAATGTGCCGGTGCCAATATTTACAGTACCGGTACCCCAATAACTTCCATTACCATTTGGTGAATAAGTTATGTTCCATACATAGCCGAATACATCAGTAAAACACACTGTGTTAGAGGATTTGCGTGCAGAAACAATCCCCTTATGACTTGCAGGCCCATTAGGATCTACATTAATAGATTTTCCGGAGCCGCAGGGGCCTGAAGCATCCCATGTTCCGGTAAACAGAACGCCACCAAAGCAGTAGCTTGTCCATCCGCCATTGCCAGACCATGACATTGTGTGACCGCCGCTCCTGCTTACCTGGCAAGTGCCAACATAAACAAAAGAATCGGAAGCAGAGGTACACCCGTCAGGGTTGGGATTAGCAGCATGGAGTTCTACAGAACCACTGAGGTTGGCTAACTGAGACCATGCTGTAACATTCCATAAAGTACCTGAACCAATATCTACAGTGCCGGTGCCATAATAATGTCCCTTGGCATCTGATGAGTAAGTAATGGTCCAGCGATAGCCAAATCCGTCGGTGAAACAAATTGTGTTTGCTTTAGTAGTACTTGCAAGCATGCTTATGCCCGCAATAAGTACAAGTGTAAAGACTTTTTTCATTGTTAGACAATTTTTGTGGTTAATAAAAGAAGGGTAATAAAATTAACATTCTTTTTTTGGAATTGTCAAAATTTTTGAGAAGAGTTTTGTAGTAATAATTACTAATAAAAAAGGCCACCATTGGTGGCCTTTTATTAGTAATTTCTTATTTAAACATCATTTCTCTCGGTTGTAGTGGTTCGTGTTACACTTACACTATCACCACTTTTACCACCTCTTACAAGAGCAACTAATAAAAGAATAAATACCGCACCACCAACAATCCAAACCCATGGCTGTGCATACCAGTTTTGTGTTGAGGAAGTAGTAGTTGTTGTACTGCTGCTTGTGCTTGATGAACTGCCACCTCCGCTATCTTGTGCAAGAGCAAAAGTTACAGAAGAGGAAATAACCAGCAAGCTGAGCAAAAATTTTGTAAATACCTTTTGAATTAGCTGTTTCATAATTGTTGTTTTAATATTGATTGATGAATATTTATCATACATCAAACTTAATTTCAACAATTAAGCCAATAACTTTTTGAATAAAAAGTGTGGAATAAATGATATGATCAAAATTATTGTATGCAGCTCAATATGTAGTTGATGTGATCATCAATCTTCTACAAATAGTCTGTTTTAAAACAAAGAATAAATTTTTTTCACAGAAATATTGATACTATGCGAAATTACTCCCTCATTATTTCAACTATTGCTTCAAAAATTTCTTCTGCATTGGGCTTGCTGAAGTAATCACCATCGCTCCCATAAGCCGGTCGATGTTCCTTAGCCGTTAGTGTTTTTGGAGCTGCATCCAGCCAGCGATAGCCTTGCTGTTCTTCCATTACTTTATTAAACATATATGCGGCGCCTCCTCCGGGAACATCTTCATCAATAAATATTATACGACTGGTTTTTTTAAGCGATTCAACAATTGAATGATTGATATCAAATGGTAATAATGTTTGCACATCAATCACCTCGCAGCTTATTCCTTCAGCTTCAAGTTTGTTTACAGCTTCCATAATTATACGCAATATGGAACCGTATGATACAATAGTTATATCATTGCCCTCTTTTATAACTTCAGGAATACCCATCGGTACAAAAAAATCAAGAAGGTTACTTGGTAATTTTTCTTTTAGCCGATACCCGTTTAAACATTCTATTACAAGTGCGGCATCATTACTTTGTAATAATGTGTTGTACATGCCGGCAGCCTGTACCATATTACGCGGCACACATACACACATTCCGCGAAGCGCATTAATTATCATACCCATAGGCGAACCACTATGCCAGATACCTTCTAATCTATGACCTCTGGTGCGAACAATAAGCGGGCAGCTTTGCAGGCCTTTTGTTCTATACTGAATCGTCGCTGCATCATCAGTTAGAGGTTGCAAACCATAAACGAGGTAATCGAGATATTGTATTTCTGCAATCGGGCGCAATCCTCTTAATGCAAGACCTATGCCCTGGCCCATGATCGTTAATTCACGAATACCTGTATCAAATATCCTGTTGTTTCCATGTTTTAACTGCAAACCTGCAAATGCCTGGTTCACATCGCCGATCATTCCCACATCTTCACCAAAAGCAACAATATATGGATTGCTTGAGAACAGTGAATCAAAATATTTATTTAATATCTCATAACCGTTGTGCATTGGCGCATCATCAGCATATTTCGGTTTTACTTCTTTTATTTGTAATGCACTTTTTATTGTAGCATATATATTAGAATTGTATAAAGATGCGTTTACTGATCTTAGTTCATTATAATAGGTTGCTATTTCTTCATGCCCCGGAAAATTTTTTGTGGCATTTACTGCAATGAATAATGCCTTTAGCACATCTTTACGCAAAGGCTCAGTATTGGATTGTAGTTGTTTTGCGGCTTGCTGCAATTGGTTATATGCATCCATATCATTCACCATCGCAGATTGAATCAGTTCGACAGATTTTGCTGCCTGCTCTTTTATTGGCTGTAAATATTCGCGCCACGCATTATTGCGGCTTTGCAAAATATTTTGTTTAGCTGTATTTTCTAATTCCATCAACTCTTCGTGAGTTGCAATGCTATTTTCAGTTATCCATTCACGCATCTTTTTTATACAATCCCATTCTTGTTCCCATTGCAAACGCTCAGGTGTTTTATAACGTTCGTGGCTACCGGATGTTGAGTGGCCTTGCGGCTGCGTTAATTCTTCCACATGAAAAACAGCAGGTACATGTGCTTCTCTTACTTTGGTTAAACCGCTTTCAAATATTTCGCACATTCCTGCATAATCCCAACCTTTTACGGTGTAAATATCCAAGCCGTTTGTATCGGTTTTTTTTTGAAAGCCCTTTAAGGCTGCGGAAATAGAACCTTTTGTTGTTTGATATTCTTTAGCAACAGAAATTCCGTATCCATCATCCCATACAAAAACAGCAAGAGGAATTTGCATTACACCAGCAGCATTGATTGTTTCCCAAAAATGCCCCTCTGATGTGGAAGCATCGCCGATTGTGCAAATACAAATTTCATTTCCATTATTTGAAAGATGTGTAAGAGGTTTTAATACCTGTGTATTGCGGAATAATTTTGATGCCAAGGCAAGACCTAAGCTGCGTGGCATTTGCGATGCAGTCGGTGCCATATCTGCAGCAATGTTTTTTTGTGCAGTCATATCTTTCCAATCGCCATTCTCGTCGGTATTAGCTGTTACAAAATGGCTTACCATTTGCCTGCCTGAGCTGAAAGGATCGTGTGAAGAATCAGGATCTGCATATAACTGTGCAAAAAATTGTTGTATGGTTGCAATACCTGAGGCAAACATCCAGGTTTGATCACGATAATAACCGGAACGAAAATCACCAGGCTTAAAAAATTTAGCCAATGCTACTTGCGCAACTTCCTTTCCATCGCCAAATATGCCAAATTTAGCTTTGCCGGTAAGCACTTCTTTTCTGCCAACAAAACTTGCTTCACGGCTTTCAAATGCGATGCGATAATCATTCAGCACTTCCTTTCTAAAGCCTTCATAAGAAAGCATGTCACCGGGCACAGCAGGTGCAGCAAAATTTTCCATACGGCAAATGTAAGTATTACGAATATATGCGGTAAAGATGAAGAAATTGTGCTATTTATTCTTTAACCGTTTTCGAGAAAGCGAATCTGTAGCAAGAGGTGTTGTAAAATATATATCATTGTTACTGCCGCCAAAAAGCTTATCAAAATCTTTTGTATAAGAAATACTGATGCCTTGCCTTGTAACACGGCCAATCGTTCCTGTGTTACTTGTACCTAAACTGCTATGGTTAAAAATGATTGCCCGCAATTTCCTGTCTTTTGTAAGAACAATTTGAACAGAAATATCAGGAAGCCATTGCAGGTTTGTATTAGTGCTGGCAACGGCAGCGCCGCTAACATTAAAGTCAAGATCGCCGCCAAACGTAACAATTACCTTATCGTTCAAAAGGCTTTTGTTTAGTTTTAATTCAACCGCAGTTCTGTCAATAGTACTTCCGCTTGTAGTGCCAATGCTGTAACTGCTATATGCTTTCGCACCAACATCAAACTGCAGCGATTTATCACCGGTTAATTGGTATAGCAGATCTGATATTTTGCTATTGATCACACTCGCCACTTTTTGAGAAATTGTATTAATACCTGTTGATTGAACAAAGGCCTGGTTGGTTGAAATTTCGCCATAAGGAGAAAAGGAGTCAAAAACAATAAGCCATGTTACCTGCTTCAGCATTTCATTTTCATCGCTCTGCATCTTTGCAAGCAAGCGGTTGAAATTATCATTGCTTTTTAAAGCACTTCCCTCGGGAAAATCAAGACTAAAATTAATTTGAGGCTGGGTTAATTTTCCCACGAGTTTTGCAATTACATACACATCTCCGCGATAACCTTGTATACTTTGATCAAGCAAAATACTGCCTGAACTTACAAGATCATTCAAGGTAACATTTTTCGCTGTATATCTCGCAGTAATATTTATACTTGCATTAAACGGGTCGCCGCTCCATTCTATATAACTATTTTGATCTGGTAATAATTCAAACGGTTTTTTTACCAAAGATTGAAAATTGAAATTGTAATTACCCTGGTCGATATTGTAGCGGCCATTCATTGTTATATCACCTAAGGCAGGCACATTTATTTTAAGCCTGCCACTGCCTGTTGCTTCAATTATATCACCAGTTAATTCATCTAAAATCACAGAAACTGTGATTTTATTATTGGCAGTAAGATCAAGATCGATATTAAGGCTGCTTGCAGCAGCTTCTACATCGTTTTGTATCTGTTCGCCATATTGTTTAAAAATTATAAAATCAGCATCGGCGCTTTTCTTGCTTGTATTTGTTTGAATATAAATATGGGAAATATCAGCAGGCTCTCCGCTAATCGCCATGTGCATGTTTTCCTGCGGGCCATTTAAGATTAATGTTGCTTTTCCTATCACATTGCCATAAAACAAAGGATTGTCTTTTGCTTTTGTATCAAGCAACAACAATTTATCTGATGACATTGCGAAATTGTAGCGATTATTTTTAAAGGCTGTTTCATTCAATGTACCGCTAACCCGGCCTGTATTGCCAAACTTGTCTTTAATATTAAAGCTTCCAAAATCAATTCCATCTTCTTTAAATACAAAATCTGCCGATGGAATTGTATAGCGAACCTGTGTGTATCGTACTGTGAGAGCGCCACTGTCTAAATGTGTATGCCCGGTTAAATGCAGATTTTTAAAATCGCCATGAAGACTTATTTCTCCTGTTGCAAGACCTGTAATATTATCAAATAAGGTACCTAAAAAAGTGTTGAGGATACCAACTTTAGCATGATCTAATTTAATATTGGTTTGAAGCGGTGTTCCAATTGAATCTTTTAAATTATACACTCCATCTGCGTCCATTACAAAGTTTTCATCATTTGCTTTTACAGTAAAAAGAATTTTTCCATCTTCCGAATTGTACTTTGCTGTTACGTCTGCCAATCCTATTGAATCATTATTTAATCTGAATTTGGAAAAATGCAGTTGACCATCTGCGTGCAATTTTGTATAAATATCACGCAGATAAAGGTCGCCGTTTACCACACCTTCCATTAAAGGCCGGCTTATAAATAAAGGAAAAATATCACCTGCATCAACATCTTTCAATCGTACAGCAAGTGCATTTGAGGTTCCGCCTTCATCAACAGATTCAATTGAAATTTCCTGGAACCCTTGCGTAAACTTCATGTTTTTTGCGGAAGAAAAATTCTTTTTTATTACTACTTCGCCCTGGTTTTGCAGTGTCCACTTTTTATCGTTTAAAACAAAACTCGAAGGATGGAAATTAATGCTTACGCCGTCAGGAAGTGTTTGCACATCGGCATCTAATTGCGCATCATTTAATGTTGTGTTTGCGCTTGTAGAAATATGTACGTGGGAAATATCGTTTGCAGAATGAATAGAAATTTTTGTGTTGGGAAAATAAGTGCTGTCGCCTATATATATTTTCCCGATATTTCCTGCAAACAGTAAACTGTCCCTGTCTCCATCGCCTCTAAGCTTTGCATCTTGTAATGAAAGATTTTTATATCTCCCTTCAGGAACATTAATTTCAAAATTGAATTTGTTGCTATCCGAACTTATTCTTCCCGTTAAAAATGCTTCGTTAAAACCTGAAAGATTGGAATCGATCAACCGTGCATATTTGTCAAAACCTGCTGTACGAATAGTTACTGTAAAATTTTGATTGTTCACCTCGCTTCTAACAGGGTTGATGTAAGAAGGGAAATAATGATTTAAGAATGATTGAAAGCTTTGCGGTAATTCTAAAATATTATACTGTCCTTCTGCCGATGCAAAGAATTCATTGCTTTCAAGCACAAGTCTTTTAAAATTATTTGAATCAAGAGAAACATTTAAAGTAAGCGAATCAAAATCGAGCGTTTGATTGTTGTGTGTAACTGTTGCATTCAAAATTTTTGCATAACCTAAGAAATCATCAATATTATGTCCGCGAAAATTCAAGTCAAATAAACCTGTAACAGCAACGCTGTCTTTAGATAAGTTCAATGCATGAAGATTAGCATTTACAAGATCGCCTAATACATTAAACGATGGAACTGATCCGCTCAGATCAACTGAAATGTTACTGGTGAAATTAAAGTTGGGATCATCTGCTTTAAAATCTCCTCTGAAATTTTTTTGTTTAATTTCTCCATTGAATGTTAAATTGGAATAAGTATAATTTTTAAAGTTAAGTGAAGTAAAATTTCCGTTGACCTTTGTAGATATTTTACCAAGCGTAAAACTTCGGCCTTCCACTTTTCCATTGAATGTAACATTACCTAAATCAGCAATGGATAAAAATTTGCCAAGATTGAATTGTTTTGTTTGTAAACTTCCAACGTAAACAGGTTCATTGTTTTTAGGAAACGATAAAGATAAGTCTGTGTACATGCCGCCCAGCGCGCTTGCCACTGTGCCTTTTGTTTTTATAGAAGTTGATGTAGCACCAAAATCTCCAATAAAATGAACGTTGCCTAATGCAGCAAGGTCGGGTGATTTTATAGTTGCCAATTTTGGAATGATAAAACTGATCTCATGGCTGTTGGTTTGCACATTTGCATGGGTTAAACTTACCGTTAGCTTTTTGCTTTCTGTAATGTTTTTCATGGTAAGCTGCCCTGAAACATAAGTGCTGTTGCCATTTTTTGCAAAAAGATTTTTTACAGTAAAATCCGAAACGGTTCCATTAAAATTTCCATTTAGCAAAAAGCGTTCATTCCATTTTGTAAGCGGAGGAACGAAGTAGGCAATATCATCTGAATATACAAGGCTATTGTGAATTGCAGCTTTCATTGTAACCTTTTGTACATAATCATTTAAATCAGTAAAATCTCCATACTGCATCACAAAATAATTACTAAGCGTACTCCTGTTCGTTTTGATCAGCAATTTTGAAAATTCCATTTCCTTTGGAGTGAGCTTGTAAGCAGCTTGTATGTGTTTTAATTTAAAACCACTTCTTTCTTCTGCGCTCAAATCAACATTAGCACTTATCGTATCTTTTATGAAATTGAAATTTTTAATTGTTCCGTTTATCTTCGAAACTTCAATATGTTTTCCGTCAAAGCGGTTTTTTGTTGGAATTTCTCCTCTTGTTCCTGATGCAAAAATAGTATTGGTAATATTCAGCGTTCTTATCCGCATTCTTAAGCCGGTTGGATTTAAATGTTTTACCGAGTCAACACTTAATGAATCCGGGTTACGGCCATTAAAATTTTCAATGCCAAAATATGTTTTATCCATATCAATTGTGTTGATAAGGATTAGATTTTTTGTTACGTCGATATTATCTGCATCTGCCAAAAGGCTCCCGGTTTTTAACAACATTTTTTTACCGTTCCAAACATCGTTCTTTAAATAAGTAACATTTTTAAGATCTAATTTTTGAATCTTAAGCACTATCTTTTTACTATGCTTTCTCGATTTGTTTGGTGAAGTAAAATGATCAATAAGAAATTGATAATTCCATATTGAATCGGTTCGTTGCTGTTTCACAACTGCATCTTCCAAACCGATATATTTCAGTTCTATGTTTTGTTTGAAAAAAAACCAATCTGTAATACGCAGTTTTAAAGATCCTGCACTTAACAAAGTGTCTTTATGCTGATCGAGAATAAGCGTATTGTTTAAATCCATTTTATCAAAAAGAGAAAAATTAACACCTTGTATTTTTACGGTTGTGTTAAGATCTTCTGAGAGCTTTTTCGCAACTTTTCCTGCAATAAAATTTTGGACAGGACTGGTTTGGATCAACAACCATACGAGTAAAACAAGTGCTAATATGCCAATAAAAAAACGAAGGAAACCTTTTGGCCAAACAACCACAAAAACTATTAGCACCAGTGCAATGAAAAATAAAATTCCATTTGGCCAAAAAGCAAAAGCAGCTATAACGCCTGATAATATTCCTATAGATATTTTTGAAATTTTGTTAGCCAAACGAATGTTGTTGTTAAAAGAAGTAAAGATAACTGTAAGATCGTGATTACAAGCTCTTTCAAATTACCGCTTGTTGTTAATATCAACTCAAAAATAATGGATTACAATTTGTTTATAAAGGCTGATAAGAACGACCAAAATTGATATTTCTTGTGTAACGGAATTGGATAATTATTAGTTATAATTGCATCCCATCATTGATTATTAAATTATAATTTGAAATGGATGAACATTTAAAATGGAAAACGCTTTCATCAGAATACTTATCTCATGAAACATGGTTTACCGTTCGGAAAGACACATGCCAACGGATGGATGGAACGATGATAAAGAACTATTATGTTTTTGAATTTCCTGAATGGGTAACTGCCTTCGCTGTAACTAAAGAGGGAAAAGTTATATTGACAAAACAATACCGCCAGGCTTTGGGCGAAGTATGTATTGAATTACCGGGGGGTTGTGTTGATAAAACAGATGCATCTTATGAAGAAGCGATAAAGCGTGAATTGCTTGAAGAAACGGGCTATGAATTTGATGAGATAAAATCGCTTGGAAAAATCTCAGCCAACCCATCAACCAATACTAATTTGATGCATATGTTTTTGGTAACCGGTGGCAGAAAAGTAGAAGAACAATCGTTAGATGCGAACGAAGAAATCGATTTAATGTTATTAACTTTCGATGAGTTAATGCAACTGGTTGATGAAAATAAAATTATGCAAAGCATGCATTTAAGCACTATTTATTATGCTATGAAAAGTTTGGGCAAGCTCAAATTATAAATAGCTTACTTCACCAACTAAAAACACGCTGCCGCAAATTAAAATAAGATCGTTTTTACCGGCGTGTGTTAATGCTTCATGTAAAGCAAGATTTACATCCGTATAACTTTTGCCGGTTAAATTAAATTGCGCTGCAAGGTTCATTAATTCATTTTCATTCAATGCTCTTGGCAATTGGGCTTTGGTAAAATAATAATTTGCCGTTTTAGGAAACAGCGATAAAATATTTGTTACATCTTTATCCTTTACAAATCCGATTATTAAATGCAATTCGTTATAAGTTACCAATTCTAATTGCTCTGTCAATTGTTTTATCCCATCAATATTATGAGCAACATCAACAATAACAGTCGGGTTATCTTTTATCTTTTCCCATCTTCCGTGCAAGCCTGTTAATTGTTTTACTTTTTTCAAGGCCGCGTCAATGTGCGATGTCTTTATTTCCCATCCTTTTAATTGTAGTTGGTGTATCGATTCTAAAACGGTAATCAGATTTTTTGTTTGATATACTCCGGGCAAATCAAGACTATAAATATGATGTTCGTTTTTTCGCGTGTCTGCAACTTCTGCTTTTAACTGAAAATGCGAATAATTAAAATCCTGCACATAAAAATTTTCCTGCGCAAAAATTAAAGGCGCATGTTTTTCTTTGGCGCATTCTGTAAAAACCGGTTTTGTTTCATTTAATACTTCACCAATTACTGCAGGCGTATTTTGTTTAATGATACCAGCTTTTTCATAAGCGATTTTTTCTAAAGTATCGCCCAAAATATTCATGTGATCATAACCAATATTTGTAATAACAGATAATTCCGGTAAGATAATGTTTGTACTGTCCAATCTTCCGCCAAGGCCTGTTTCAATAACTGCAATATCAACCTTTTGCTGTGCAAAATATTCAAATGCCATTACCACCGTAATCTCAAAAAAAGAAGGCTCAAGCAATTCAATTTGAAATTTCATTCTTTCAGTAAAATCAATTATAAATTTATCGGCACACAACTCGCCGTTAATTTTAATTCTTTCCCGAAAATCTTTTAAATGCGGTGATGTATATAAACCTGTTTTATAACCAGCCGTTTGCAAAACGGCAGCAAGCATATGGCTTACCGAGCCTTTGCCGTTAGTACCTGCAACATGTATGCTTTTGAATTTTGTTTGCGGATTATTTATTGCTGCGCATAATTGCCTGGTATTGCCAAGATCTTTTTTATAAGCCGCTGCACCAATGCGGCTGAACATGGGTAACTGTTCATACAAGTACCTGAGTGTTTCTTCATAACTCATACTGCAAAGTAAATTGTTTACTGAAAATTAATTTGACCGATTCGGATTTAAAAAGCTTCGTTTTGCGCCTGAATTTTTTACCATGCCCACTATCTTCACATCTTAAATCCAATCACTATGTCAAACCGTAAGGCTTGTTTATATGCGGTATTGTTTTTTGTTGTGAGTGCCTGTTCAAAAAAACAATTCGCCCCTGTTCCTGATGAAGTAACTCAAAAAGAGATTTTAGGTATTTATGATTGTGATCCTGCCATACCTGAATTTATACATGGCAGTTTTAATAACACTACAATTTGCTTTAATACGATAACCAACGCATCTGATACATTCAACAATGCTTACTACAGGGATAGTTCCATTCATCTTGATCATATAAACCTGATAAGAACGAATACTAAAAAAACAATGTCGTGCCAGATACATTTTGTAAATCCTGATCTGCGTCATAAAACCTTACCTTATATGTTGCCACACGCTCAGCCCGGTTATAATGAATATGCCGAAATGGTTATTTCAGATCCTGATAAATTATGGGCAACTGATATAACCGAAGATTATGTTGGCAGCACATACAAAGGATTTAGCATAACTATTACCGATACTACAGGCGGTTATTTATCCGGAACCTTCAGGGGTGAAGCAAGCACCAGGCATGGTAAAAAAGTTGAGATTGAAAATGGAACATTTTACGTGCATGTAATTGATGTAAACAAAAATTAATTAAGCGCAAACTTTTCGGCTATCTATTGCATCTCGAAGCTTTCTAAAAATTTGGTAGTGAAATTTCCTTTTCTGAAATCCTCATTTCTCATTAATTGTAAATGAAAAGGGATAGTGGTTTTTACACCATCAATCACATACTCGCTTAATGCACGATACATTGTATCCAGCGCCTCTTCCCTAGTTCTTGCAACAGTGATAAGTTTGCCTATCATTGAATCGTAATAGGGTGGAATTACATAACCGGCATATACATGACTATCAACACGCACACCATGCCCGCCCGGTGTGTTCAAAACATTTATTTTACCAGGGGAAGGACGAAAATCATTATATGGGTCTTCGGCATTTATGCGGCATTCAATGGCATGCATTTGCGGCAAATAATTCTCACCGGAAATTTTTTCGCCCATTGCAATTTTTATCTGTTCTTTTATAAGATCGAAATTAATTACCTCTTCCGTAACACAATGTTCCACCTGAATGCGGGTGTTCATTTCCATGAAATAAAAATTGCGATGCTTATCCACTAAAAATTCAATTGTGCCAACACTTTCATAATTGATTGCTGATGCTGCTTTAATTGCTGCAGCACCCATTTTTTCCCGAAGCTCCGGCGTCATAAATGGCGAAGGAGATTCTTCAACCAATTTTTGATGCCTGCGCTGAATGCTGCAATCGCGTTCGCTTAAATGGCAAACTCTACCATATTGATCACCGGCAACCTGTATTTCAATATGTCGCGGCTCTTCAACAAATTTTTCCATGTAAATACCATCATTTTTAAATGATGCACCAGCTTCTATTTTTGCAGTATTATATGCACGTTCCAATTCTTTTTCTTCCCATACCACACGCATGCCTTTGCCGCCGCCACCAGCAGTTGCTTTTAATATTACAGGATAGCCAATTTCTTGTGCAAGCAATTTAGCCTCATTCACACTATTTAATAAACCCTCACCGCCCGGCACAACAGGAACACCCGCCTTTATCATGGTTTCTTTGGCAGTGATCTTATCACCCATTGCATTAATCATAACAGGTGTAGGTCCGATAAACTTGATACCATGATCAGTACATATCTGGGCAAACTTTGAATTTTCTGCAAGAAAACCATAACCAGGATGAATGGCATCGGCATTGGTAATCTCAGAGGCAGCAATTATGTGCGGAATATTTAAATATGAATCTGCGCTTTGTGGTTTGCCGATACAAACAGCTTCATCAGCAAAGCGCACATGTAAACTATCTTTATCTGCAGTTGAATAAACGGCTACAGTTTTAATACCCATTTCCCGGCAGGTTCTTATAACACGAAGAGCAATTTCGCCACGATTAGCTATCAATATTTTTTTAAACATGAAATAGATTTGACAATTCGACAATTAAATAATTTGACAATAAAACCATTGACACATTGACTGATCGTCAAATTAACTAGGCTCTACTAAAAACAACGGTTGGTCATATTCAACAGGGCTCGCATCTTCAACAAGTATTTTTACAACTTTACCCGTTACTTCACTTTCAATTTCATTAAATAATTTCATGGCTTCTATTATACAAACTACTTTACCTGGCGCAATTTCATCACCAGGTTCTACAAAGTTTGGTTTATCAGGAGAAGGTCTTTTATAAAAAGTACCAATCATCGGGCTTTTTATAGTGATTAAATTATCAGTTTTTGGCCCGGCTGCGGTTTGCTCGGATGAGGGATTTTGCGGGAACGTTTGAGGCTGTGTAGCGGGTTGCGATGGAATTAAAACAGGTTGTGGTTGATATTGCGGTTGTTGTATATAGGTTGGTATTTGCGGCTCTTTATCTTCCTTTTGTTTTATTGATATTTTAAAGTCTTTTTCTTCAATACTTAGCTCCCCTATGTTGCTCTTATTAACTAATTTAATTAGCTCTTGAATTTGTTTATAGTCCATAAATTATTTTTTGGGGTTATTTACTGATTTTGATTAAAAAGGGCAGGCAAAATAGACAAAATTGGTAAGATTTACCAATTTCTGATAAAAAAAAGGAAATTCTGAAAAATGTAATCTTCAATAAGGAGCATAAAAAAGAAGTTCCTTTATGGAACTTCTCAATTCATTTTTTCTTAGGAGAGCTTTAAAGAAATTAATAGCGATTATATCCGCCACCTTCTCCGCCGCGATTGCGGTTGTATCCGCCGCCGCCGCTGCCACGGTTGCCACCGCCGCCGCTGCCGCGATTATAGCCACCACCACCGCCGCCGCCAAAGCTTTTCTTTTTATAGCCGCCACCGCCGCCACCTTCACCTTCTTTACGAGGTGCAGATTCGTTTACGATAATCTTTCTGCCTGATAATTCAGTGTCATGCAAACTGCTTATTGCCTGGCGTGCAGCTTCGTCATCACTCATTTCAACAAAACCAAAGCCTTTGCTGCGGTTGTTGTTAAACTTGTCAGTAATAATTTTCGCTGAAACAACTTCACCATACGGTGTAAACATGTTGTAAAGGTCATCGCTGGTTAAACTCCAGTTTAAGTTTCCTACATAAATGTTCATAAAAAAAATTTAGTTATTAAAAATGAGACAGAAATCCAAAAACCGAAAACATTTACAGGAAACGTTCAGGAAGAATGGCTAACTGTGTAACATAT
>JAFBAF010000271.1 GCA_019247895.1 Parafilimonas sp.
AGAATAATTTTTAGAAAATATTGAATGAGAACATTTTTGCTTTCTGTTACTTTATTAATTACAATCTTTTGTAAAGCGCAAACAGGTAATTTGCAAATCGGCGCTGTAACAACTTTTCTTGGTGATACTGAGCTTGGTAAAAATGAAATTGGTGTAGGCGGTGAATTAGCAGCAAACATTGCAATTCAAAAAAATATATCCGTTGGATTGGGAGCTCAATTATTAAAATTTAATTCAGAAGATAATTTATATGCGCCTGTTTTTGCAACATTTAAATTAAATCTGCCAGCAAAAAAACTTGTTTATTTTCTTCATGCAGATGCCGGTTATGGAATTCATAGTTTAAAAAGTAGTCTTACTGATACTGCTGATAATGGCGTTTTCAAACTTGATTTTAAAAATACTGGTGGGTTGTACTTGGCTACAGGTGCAGGAATAAAATTGAAAGGCAAATTCGCACCATATATTAATGTGCAGTATGCGCTATATGGATTTAAGTTCGTAACAAAAGATACAGATATAAATCAATCAAAAGAATATCTGTATTCTCAGCGAAATACAGCAAAAGCTGTTACAATTACTGTAGGCATTTTTCTTGAGAAAAGACATGCTAAATAAAAGCCACTCTTTAAACAGAGTGGCTTTTTATTTAATTACGATTATTTATTTCGAACTCAAATCAGGCCTGTAAACCAGCAGTTCACTCCAGCGGCGTTCCACGTATTTTGAATAGTCGGCTAAATATGCATCCCAGGAACCTGCACCGTAAGCAGTGTTATACCTTTCTGCCATTGGCTTTCTGTAACCATCTGCTAATTCTTTTAAGCCATCTTTCAATCTTGTAACGGTTGCTATTTGCGGTTCGCCTGAAACAACAGACTGGTAAACGGCAACATTTTCGTTTCCATCAGCCCAAACTTTTTTTAATTTTTTTACAAGATCTGTTGCTCCTGTAATCATGCCTGGTTTAGGGTACAAATGAGAAACGATAATTTTGTCTGAATAATTTCCAAGTGCAACTGTGCTTAATGAATCCACATAAACAGAATAAGATTCTTCGACTTTGTCAGTAAGATGAATTGCAACGTTTTTATTCCAGTCGTTAAGGTGTTCAGTTCCCAGATCGCCGCGGCTATCAAGCACATTCCAGCTTGACGGGCCTTCAACAATATGGTAGCCGCCAGCATCAGGGCCGGATTGAATTTCATAAACCCGCCACGACCAATCGCCGCTATGATATTTTTGTGCATGTGCCGCAAGTGCTTTTTCAAAGTCTAAAACTTTATCTGCTTTTGGAAAAACTCTTGTAGTACTAATTACATTTTTAGTTTGACCTATTCCTAAAACAGGAATAAGTAAAAGCATAAACAGAATCTTTTTCATTGTTTGGTTTTTTTAGATGAATAGTTATGGTAAAAGAAGAGAGAGAATGAAAGATATTATAAATAAATTTAATAAAAAAGCTTTCAAAAAGAAATCTTTCACTATTCTAATATTTAAACGCTGAACAGGGAGGAATAAAAATAAAATAGCCGCTCCTGGAAAAGAGCGGCTTCGTTTTATTCAAACGTTTACCACCAACAAAGCTTAGTGACCAACACGCAAATATTCTTTTAAAATTTCTGACTGCGGATTTTCGAATATTTGTTCTGCCGGACCACTTTCAATTATTTCACCATAATACATAAAGATTACATTATCGGCAATACGTTTTGCCTGGCGCAAAATATGCGTAACCAATATGATTGTATAATCTGATTTTAATCTTATAAATTCTTCTTCAATCACTCTTGAAGAAATTGGATCAAGTGCGGATGATGGTTCATCTGCCAAAATAATTTCAGGTTCAACTGCAAGACCCCTTGCCAAACACAGACGCTGCTGCTGACCAATTGATAAACGCTGTGCTGAAGTTTTTAAACGGTCTTTTACTTCTTGCCAAAGCGCAACTTCTTTTAAATGCTTTTCTACTTTTTCGCTGATGACTTTTTTATTACGAATGCCTTTCAATTTTAAACCATAAGCAATGTTATCGTAAATACTCATAGGCAAAGGATAAGGGCGTTGTAATAACAATCCCATCTTTTGACGAATCGCCGTTATATCTCTGCGTGAATCAAAAATATCTTCTCCATCAATACGAATACTTCCATTCACTCGTAAATCAGGATACAAATCTGTGAGGCGGTTAAGGCATTTTAAAAGTGTTGTTTTACCGCAACCGGAAGGGCCTAATAAAACAGTGATTTTATTTTTTGGAATGATGGTAGAAACATTCTTCAATATATGTTGACCTTTGCTGTACACATTCAATTTATCTATTTCAACTACCGGAGTTTTTTCTGGCATTGCTTCTACTTTTATTGTTTGTGTGTCCTGTATAGTTTCAATTGTTGGCATAAACGTGGTTTTATAGTCATTAATATTTTTTAGGTTTCAGAAACCTTGCTGTAAGGCTTGTTATCAATATAATCATGGTAAGCACTATGGATGCAGCGTATGCAAGATTTTGTAAATCCTCATTGGGGCTTTGCAGTTGGTAATAAATAAATAAAGGCAATGTAGCTGCAGGGTCACTTAATTTATGCGGCACTAAATCCGTAAAACCTGCAGTAAATAATACAGAAGCTGCATCGCCTATGCCGCGCCCAAAAGCTAACAACACTGCTGTTGCAAGACCTGGAAATGCCTGCCTAAAAAATACCTTATATGCTGTTTCAGTTTTTGTAGAGCCTAATGCATAAGAAGCTTCCTGCAAGCCGATTGGAATTGTTTTTAACACTTCATCCATCGCCCGGATCATTATCGGCGATATAAGTGTAGCAACAGTAATAATGCCTGCGCCAAGTGAGTTTCGATAACCGAGGTACATTAATATCAAATAACCAAATGCACCATATACAATTGATGGTATGCCCCACAAGACATCAAGAAAGAAGCGGCATGCGGTAAGCAGCTTTGGATATTTTAATAAATAAATATTTAAAAAGAGTGCAACCGGCAAACTCACAACAAAAGAAACTACGACTGCAGAAATGGCGAGATAAAACGAACCTGCAATTGCATTTAAAAAGCCCCCGCCTTCGCCTTCGCCGCCAAAATAAAATGCACTTTTTGGGGAATTGGACACGACTTCCCATGAAAGTGATGATGCACCCTTGGCAATAATGCTCCAGATTAAATCAACAAGTACCAGCACAATAACGAGCGTTACAACTGCTGAAAGACCGTGAAAAAATTTTTCTTCCCATTTTCTTCTCAATTTCATAGCGCTATGGATTTATAAATGATATAACGGAAAAAAACGTTTATTATAAGAATTATAATAAGCAGTAATAAAGAGCCAAACATTAATGCTGAATCATAAGAAGGAATACTCATCATTTCACCGTAATTATTTGCTACTAATGCAGGCAAAGGATAGCCGGCATCAAAAACAGAGTGCGGTATCTGTACTACATTACCAATAACCATCATTACGGCAAGTGTTTCACCCAACGCTTTTGAAAAACCCAGCCCATACGCAGAAAAGATACCTGTTGCTCCTTTCCGTAGAAATATTTTCTTAATCGTTTCCCATTTGGTAGAACCTAAAGCAAAAGAAGCTTCACCTAACTCAACAGGAATCTGGCGAAACACCTCAAGCAGCATATTTAAGATATAAGGAATACTCATTACAGCAAGAATAAGAGCACCGGATAAAATGCAATAACCAACAGATTCAGCATGAAACATAGGTGCGGCCACATTTCTTACAAAAGGTACAATTACAAGTAATGCCCAAACGCCGTACACAACAGAGGGTATGCCTGCTAAAATATCAATTACAGGATGCATAATTCTAAGCATCCACTTTGGCGCAAACTGCGAAAGATAAATTGCAGCTAATAAACACAGCGGCATTGAAACAATCAGTGCAA
This sequence comes from Parafilimonas sp., assembly GCA_019247895.1. GTDB lineage: Bacteria > Bacteroidota > Bacteroidia > Chitinophagales > Chitinophagaceae > Parafilimonas. Next base: position 3,921 of record JAFBAF010000271.1, read on the forward strand.
CTAATGTAACCCAAAGCGAACTAACAATAAACGGGAGAAAGCCAAATTTGCCGTCGCTTGGCGCCCAATCGCTTGAAGTGATTAAATGAATTAATGATTCACCTTTCGAAAGCCCTGATGATTTTAATATAAGACCTATTGCGATTGCAAGAGGCAATATGAAAAAGAAACTAAGACAAATAATCATCCATTTTGATGATATCTTGTCTTTTAATTTTCGTGAAAGAATCATGGTGGTAAATTTGTTGGTAATGGTTCTTTACTTGTTAAGTATTCACTCCGCGCATTACACGGAATGAATACTGTGTTATAAGCGACTAACTAAGATTTATTGCCTCTGGCCAAAGACAGTTTCTTTAAAGAAGAATTTAAATCGCCTTTAGGAAGCGGTACAAAGCCTGCCTGCATTAAGAACTTTTGCCCGTCCGTTAAAACCCATTGAAAAAAAT
>JAFBAF010000081.1 GCA_019247895.1 Parafilimonas sp.
TTCAATTGGCCCTGCCACCAACTGAGGATAAAACATTACATACAATGCGTAAATACCAAACTTTCTTTCAGCTTTTTGATTGCCGCGATATACCTCAATCGTATAACTCATTGCCTGGAAAGTATGGAACGACAAACCAATAGGAAGAATAAAACTCAGATCAGAAACGGGGTTTGTAAAATTGAACAGGTGCAGGAACCATGAAATATTATCATTAAAAAAATTAAAATATTTAAAAAAACCAAGTATGCCTATGTTAGCAACAATACTCATGCGCAAAAACCATTTTCGTTTGGAACCTGTGGATTTTTCAATAAGTATACCAGCAAAATAATCTACAACAATAGTAAACGCGAGTACTAAAATGTAAATAGGAATAAAATCCATGTAGAAGTAACAACTTGCCAAAAGCAATAACAACCACCTGTACTTATGCGGCAGAATAAAGAAGAGCGATGTAACAATTAAAAAAAACCCAACAAAAGCTAATGAATTAAATAACATGAATTGCGCAGTTGTTTAGGGCGGCAATGTTAATAATAATTCTGCATTTTTTGTACATAAAACATAAAGCAACTTTACTAAATTATTATTTCTTTATCATTAATGCCCCTTATCTTTTCATTCACGAACAGAAATTAAACGCTCACTGAAATTTCGTTAAACAAAATTAACTGTTTTCTATATCTTTGTTTCACACCTGTATAAAACTGTTCACTAACTATGGAAGTAAAAATTAATAGCCACTCTGCGACTAATGAAAAAATATTACATGTACATGTATCCGTACAAGAGCCAACAAAATTCGAAATACTTGAACAGTCAATCAGTAATAAACAATTTCATTTATTTCTTAAACGCAGCTTCGATATCACAATAGCTTTATTACTTATTATTTTATTCGCTCCAATACTTATAACGGTAGCGTTGATTATCAAATTAACTTCAAGAGGACCTGTTTTATATAGTAACGAACGTGTAGGTCTTGGCGGCGCTCATTTTAAATGCCATAAATTCCGTTCAATGGTATCAGACCAGGCAAGCAAGCAAACTGATCATAAGCGGCATCTTGAACATGCTGAAAAGGGTATTTTGCATAAAGAAAAGAACGATACCCGCATTACGTGGATAGGAAAAATTATTCGTAAAACAAGTATTGATGAACTTCCCCAGCTTTTTAACGTATTAAATGGTGACATGAGTATTGTTGGACCAAGACCGCTTGTGCCATTTATGCTGAAACCATTCCCGGAGTTCAAAGAAATACGTTGCCTTGTACGTCCCGGAATCACTGGCTTATGGCAAATAAGGGACAGAGAACATAACACCAGCGCTGAATTTATGATTGAACACGATACCGAATACATAGAAAGGTATAGTTTCTTTCTTGATATGAAAATTCTTGCAGAAACTCCCGTTGTTGTTTTATCGGCGAGGGGAGCCTATTAATATTATCTGCCTTATTCTGCGATTGCTCCAACGAGAAGAATTTAAATACATACAGATGATTAAAGCAGACTTTGTTATTGTCGGCTCAGGGCTGACGGGCAGTACAATTGCCAGGATTTTAACTGATCACGACCAGGATGTAGTTATTCTTGACAGAAGAGACCATTTTGCCGGTAATATTTATGATTACAGGCATGAATCAGGCGCAATGATTCATAAATACGGGCCGCACTATTTTCGTTGCGGCTCAGAAAAAATATGGAACTTTCTAAATCGCTTCACTGAATTTTATGATTGGTCTGCAAAGATTCTATCTAAGGTAAACGATGAACATTTAAACTGGCCCGTAAACCAGGATTATATAGAAAAAATTGCAGGAAAAAATTGGGAAGTCTTCAAAGGAGAAGCATCCAATTTTGAAGAAGCATGCCTCGCAAAAATGCCCTGGCAATTATATGAATTATTTATAAAGGGTTATACTGAAAAACAATGGGGCGTTAAAGCAACTGAGCTTGATAAGGAACTTGCCGTAAGAATTACTATAAATAAATCAAACGTAAACAGCCTTACACCAAACCATAAGTGGAATGCGTTGCCGAGGAATGGTTATACAGAAATGGTGAAGAATATGATTGACGGAATTCCTTTGGAACTGGAATTTGACTATTTGCAGCATAAAGAAAAAGTTATTGCCAAAAAGATGGTGATATTTACAGGCCCCATTGATGAATTCTTCGGGTATAAATATGGCAAATTAAAATATCGCGGACAAAACCGCCGCATTGAACATCTTGAAAATATTGACCAGTACCAGCCTGTTATACAGGTAAATTATCCAAGCCCCGAAGATCCACGCATTAGAACCATTGAATGGAAACATTTAATGCATTCAAGTGAAAAAGGAAAAGTGAAAGGCACATTGCTAACGCATGAAACGCCTTTTACTCCAGAAACTGCTGCAAATTTTGAGTATCCTTTTCCGGATAAGATCAATAAGAATTTATATGAACAATATAAAGCAGATGGGGAAAAATTAAATAACGTACTTATTTGCGGAAGATTGGGAGAATACCGTTATTATGATATGGACCAGGCAATAGGAAGAGCGATGAAACTGGCTTCAGAAATAATTGAGAGATTTGAAATACCTTCTGAACAATACGCTTAATTATTTTTGCCGCAACTATATTGTATCCCGGTGAGATAAACCTGTTTCTTTATTCCTTGTTGCACATCATTTAAAAAACAAAGAATATTTTCTACACGAAAGTTTTCTGCGAAAACACCATGTCCGCCTTTTGGATCAACATGTGCGATAGCGGTTTCATTTAAAGCTTTTAAGCGATTGTATAAAGGCAGGGTGCCATATACGAATGTCGCATTATCACATGGCACAAATGCCCTTGAATCAAAAGGAACTGCTTTATCTAATTGGCCCTGGAAAAAAATTGTGGGCAATGCGGTTTCATTTGTAATTAATTCAGGGTTTAAAAAGGCGCCCCACATACTTATAACACCTTTTAATGTATAAAGTGCGGCAGTATCATTTTCATCTTTATCGATAGGTCCAAGCTTTTGAGCATAATCATCAGAAAAAAAAGCATTGATATCTTTATCTTTTAAATAAGCAGCAGCAAGGGCGGTTATTGCTCCAGCACTTTGCCCGCCGAGAAAAATCCAGTTTTTATTGATGTTATACTCGTTTGCATGTTTAGCAATAAAACGTAAAGCTGCATGTGTATCCTGGGCTGCACGATACATTGCCTGTTTTAAATGGACAGAATCGTTACAGTTGGATGCAGCGCGTGAAATAAAGCCCCAGCCTAAACGATAATTAATTGATACGGCAACATAACCGTTATTGGCAAGTTTTGAACAGGTTGATGACAAATTATTTTTATCACCACCAATAAAACTGCCGCCATGAACAAGTACAACTGTTGGAAATTTTTTACCTTCACTATGTGGTGGTTTGTAAATATCAAGTGCAAGTTGTAATTCATCGCCTTTGTAATTGACGGCTTTGCTATTAAATACAATGTTTTTTAGAACACTTCCTTTAAAAACATCGCTTGTGTCGTAACTGAAATTAGTTGATTGGTTGCTTACAGTATTATTTTTGTTTTGATTGGTTTTTGATGCCAACAATTTTTTGCTGCACGATGTTAGCGTCAAAAGAATCAGCGCAATAACTCCGAAAACTAAAAACACTTTTACCATTATAATCTTGTTGATGAAATTAAGCAGCAGCAAAAATCAACCATTAAATTTTACTTCAAACAAAGCAGGCCACATTTTACCCGTTATATAAAAAGCCTTTTTGCTTGAATCGTATGCAATTCCATTCAACACATTACCATTACTTCCGGGGTAATTTTGTGCATTATATTTCATTCCGCTTTTTTGCAATAACCCGGTAAAATCAAACTTGCCAACAACTGCACCGGTTTCAGGATTAATCTTTAAAATATTATCCGTTTCATAAACATTCGAATAGATAAATCCGTCAACATATTCTAATTCATTAATCGAGGTAACGGGCCCGTAATTGTCTGTTACTGTAACCTGGTTTAAAATTTTAAAAGTATTAGGGTCAACAAAATAAAGATTGCTGCTTCCTGTGCTGATGATGATCTGTTTGCCGTTGTTTGTCATTCCCCAGCCTTCATAGGGCCAGCTTAGTTCATTTGTTTTTTTTAAAGTAGAAGCATCATATACAAATACTTTGTGTTCATTCCACGTAAGTTGATATATCTTGTTATTCAATACGGTGCAGCCTTCTCCGAAATATTGCTTTGTAAGATTGATAGAATTATCAATTTTCCCATCAATATCTTTTTGAACCAATTTACTCGAACCATAATTGCCTCCGCTTTCATACAATTTATTATTCACCCATTCCAGCCCTTCAGTGTAAGAAGACGTATCATGCGGATAAACTTTTACTATTGAATAACTGATCATTGGTGGTGGGGGGTTGTTATCGTCTGTAACGGCTGCGCCTTCACCGGATGAATTATTATTATTGCAGGCGCATAAAACAAACGGCAGCAGAAAACAAAAACGAAATAGTTTCATCTATTATAATCGTATTTTAATTGATAGCAGCAAAAATATATTTATAAAGATTAATAATTTGTAATAAATATCTTTTCAAATTAAACTGGCATTATTTTTAACCGTTTAATATAAATCTTAAAAAATAAGAATGAAAAAAATAGCAGTTCTTTTAATAATGATTCCTTTTTTTTCGTGTGAACCATTGCAGCAGACCGCAGGTGCATTTCCATCTTCAACAAACAATACTGAGCAATCAAAAATAGTAGAAGGCTTGAAAGAAGCTTTAACCATCGGCACGCAAAACAGTACAAATAAATTAAGCGCAGTTAATGGTTTTTTCGCTGATGCCGCTGTAAAAATTTTGATGCCGCCAGAAGCGGAGAACGTTGAAAAAACTTTGCGGCAGTTTGGTTTGGGAAGTTTGGTAGATAAAACAATTCTTTCTTTAAACCGTGCAGCCGAAGATGCAGCTACATCCGCAACACCGATTTTTGTTGATGCCATAAAGCAAATGACTATAAGCGATGCATTAGGTATTTTGCAAGGCGGTGATTTCGCTGCAACAAATTATTTCAAACAAAAAACAACGGATCAATTAACGGCTGCTTTCAGACCGGTTATTTCAAAATCATTAGATAAAGTTGATGCAACTAAATATTGGAGCGACATGTTTAGCGCCTATAATAAATTTTCTTCAAAGAAGGTTCCAACAGATCTAACAGCTTATGTAACACAAAAAGCTATTGATGGTATTTTTTATGAAGTTGGATTGGAAGAACAAAAGATAAGGAAGGATCCTGCGGCGCGTGTTACTGATTTATTGAAACAAGTGTTTGGCGGAAAAAGGGCGAAGGGTAACGGGTATTAAGAATGAGTAATTTAGAATTAGTATTTGGGAATGTGGGATTATACAATTAATTTGTTTTCGTCTAATAAAATTTTTGTTTGAAGAATTGCAATTATTGTTAGCGCATCTTTAATTTTTCCATTCATCACCATTTCGTAAACTTCCTTAAACGGAAGTTTTTTTATTGCCAGTTGTTCTGTTTCTTCCGGCATTGGGTTATGTTGTGTTAAACCTGTCGCAACAAAAACGAAACAGTTTTCATCGGTAACAGAATTACTTAAGTGCATTTCTCTTATCATTTGCCATTGCTTTGCTTTCAAGCCTGTTTCTTCCAGCAATTCACGCTGCGCTGCAACAAGCGGTTCTTCATCTAAAGCGCCGCCTTCAGGTATTTCCCAACTGTATTCATTTATCGTAAACCTGAATTGGCCAACAAGGTAAGTATTTAAGTTTTCATCCAAAGGAACAATACCGATCGCAACATTTTTAAAATGCACTTTACCATAAATGCCTTTGTTGCCTGATGGATTTAGCACATCATATTCTGTTAAGTGAATCCATGGGTTATCATAAATTTCTTTTTGATCTAAAATCATCCACGGGTTGTTATAATCATTCATAAAATATCTTGTTGAGTATAGATAATTTTTTGCATCAAAATTATAAAGCAGACCTTAGTAAATTGAAATTATCAAATTAAATTAATTGCTTTAACTTGAATAAAACAATTGCCGATGAAGAAAGTTTTTATCGCCGCGTGTTTATTTGCAGCCTGCAATATGCAAACAAAAGATATAAATAAACAAGCATCCGGAGAAGCTTTACTTTCATATGATGATGACAGCGTTGCGAAAACCGCACCCGCAGATAACGGTTTCGCTGTTGTTGAATTGTTTACAAGTGAAGGTTGTTCAAGTTGTCCGCCTGCAGATAATGCTGTTGCTAAATTATTAAAAGAACATAACAACAATGTTTACGTATTAGGTTATCATGTTGATTACTGGGATAATTTAGGCTGGAAAGATTCTTTCAGCAACGCTGCTTATACTCAATTACAAAGAAATTATGCAAAAAGTTTCAAATTATCATCTGTTTATACACCACAAGTTATTGTAAATGGAACAGAACAATTTGTTGGTTCGAATGAAAGCAAATTGAATGCAACTGTGAATAAAGATTTGCAGCAGTCATCTAACATACAATTAAGTGTTGATGCAAAAGCCGGTGATGATTATGAATTGATGTTACATTATACAACAAATGCCACCAATTCCAACATACAATTTGCATTAATTGAACTGTCTGCAACAAGTAAAATCCAGCGTGGTGAAAATGGCGGTGCAACTTTGCATCATGTAAATATTGTTAGAGACATTAAAATAGAAGATGCATCTTCAAACGGAACTGCCTCACTTACATTTCCTGAAGATGCGACTTTAGATAATTACAAGGTGATTGCTTTTACACAAAGTAAAGCTGATAATAAAATTACTGCCGCAACGGAAGTGAAAATTCAATAAAAATAACTCATTAAGAAAAATTAAAAATTTCGCATTGCACGAAAAAAGTTGAACAACTTTTGCAGTAACTCAATTCTATCAAAACGTTTTATGAAATATAATTTTTTAGGCAACACCGGACTTAAAGTTTCAGAATTATGTTTAGGCACAATGACATTTGGCGGCAACGGCGGCATCTGGGCAAACATTGGTGATTTAGATCAGCAAGAAGTTGATGAGATTGTTAAGCGTTCAGTTGATGCAGGCATTAATTTTATTGATACAGCGAATGTTTATTCGCAAGGTTTATCAGAACAATTAACTGGAAAAGCAATTAGCAACCTTGGTTTAAAGAGAGATGATCTTGTTATTGCTACAAAAGTTCGTGGTAAAATGGGCGATGGGCCGAATGAAATTGGCTTATCACGCAAACACATTATGCAGCAGGTTGATGAAAGTTTACGACGTTTGAATATTGATTACATTGATCTGTATCAAATTCATGGATATGATTCATTAACGCCTATTGAAGACACAATAGATACATTAAATGATATTGTAAAAAGTGGCAAAGTTCGTTACATCGGCTGCAGTAATATAACTGCATGGCAACTGATGAAAGCATTGGCTTATTCAGCGCATCATCATCTTACAAAATTCGTTTCACTACAAGCTTATTATACAATTGCTGGTCGTGATTTGGAACGTGAATTAATTCCGTTGCTGAATGATCAGAAAGTTGGGTTGATGGTTTGGAGCCCATTGGCTGGCGGATTTTTAAGCGGCAAGTATTCACGTAATAAAAACCCTGAAGATGCAAGACGTTTAAATTTTGATTTTCCACCCGTGAATAAAGAAAAAGCGTTTGATATTATTGACGTGATGGAGCCGATTGCTCAATCAAAGAATGTTTCAGTTGCACAAATTGCATTAGCGTGGTTGTTGCATCAGCCTGCAGTTTCAACTGTAATTATCGGTGCGAAAAAAATGCACCAATTAGAAGATAATTTAAAAGCAGTTGATGTGCAATTAACGCAAGATGAATTACAAAAATTAGATGAAGTAAGTAAACTTACAGCTGAATATCCTGGATGGATGTTAGCACGCCAGGGCTCAGACAGAAAGTAAATACCTCGATGAATTTATACTATAAAAAAATTGAACTTCCATTTGAATATCCATTTACAATTTCAGGCGGAAGAACAAAAACACATCAGCCTTCTTTAATTGTTGCATTGCAGTTAGGAAATTTTATTGGTTATGGCGAAGCGCCTGCAATCACTTATTACAACATTACTGTTGAACAAATGATCGCAGATATTGAAAGCAAAAAAAAGATGATCGAAAAATTTGCTTTCACTACACCTGATCGTTACTGGCATTATTTGCATCATCTCATTCCCAACAATCCTTTTTTAGTTTGTGCATTAGATATGGCAGCATGGGATTTATTTGGGAAAATGCGCAATCAAACACTATATAAAATATGGAATACAGAATGGAAAAATATTCCTGTATGCGATTATACTTTGGGCATTGATTCAATTGATAAGATGATTGAAAAAATGCGGCAACATCCATGGCCTGTTTATAAAATTAAAGTTGGAACAGAGAACGATATTGAAACTATTGAAGCATTAAGAAAACATACTAATGCAGTTTTTCGTGTTGATGCAAATGCGGGCTGGACATTGAATGAAGCGCTTGAAAAAATTCCTGCATTAAAAGATTTAGGTGTTGAATTGATTGAGCAGCCATTGGCAAAAGATAATTTCAATGAAATGAAAATTTTATATGAGCAATCTGCATTGCCTTTGTTAGCTGATGAGAGTTGTGTGTTTGAAGATGATGTTGAACGCTGCGCTGAATGTTTTTATGGCATCAATATAAAGCTTGTAAAATGCAGCGGTATTACGCCAGCATTGCGTATGATCGAACAAGCAAAAAAATTAAATTTAAAAGTGATGATGGGCAGCATGAATGAATGTACTGTTGGTTCTGCTGCTATTGCACAATTTTTACCGCAATTAGATTATGTTGACATGGATGGGCCTTTGTTGTTGAAAGAAGATATTGCAAGCGGATTGAAATATGAGAATGGTGTAGTTAGTGTTTCTGATGAAGCGGGATTAGGAATAAAAATCTCTCCGGATTTTTTTTAAATTTATTCAACAGGCATTCGCATTTCAGTAATCAATTTTGAGAATCCAATTTTCTCATACGCTTTAACTGCAGGTTCGTTTTCTGTGTACACTTCCAATCGCAATTCGTTTAAATTTTGTGCAATTGCCCACGCTTTTAAATGATCAATAATTTTATTGATTATTCCTCTCCCACGATATTCAGGAACGACATACATAAAACCGAGGTAAGCATATTTTTCATACGTATAACAATCTCTTTGCGCTTGTTTGATGCGAGCATAACCAGAGGCAATCACCTGGTTATTTAATTCCGCTACTGCAAGTTCAGTATGCGTTGCTTCAATCATTTCATTCAGATCATAATAATCAATATGCCCGCTTTTTAGTGTAGGGTCAAATGGACGTTCTGCTTCAATAACGCCTTGCTCAAATTGCAGCAATGTATTTAAATCATCTACTGTTGCACTTCTGATAATAATTGAATCTGTTTGTTCCATGCGATTAACATTCCAACGCCTTATTTAAAAAAAGAACTAAAGGATGCAACGCTTCAAATGCTTTTACAATTGTTGCTACAGATTTTTTATCAGTCAACTGGTTATCAGTTAATGGCATTGCACCAACAAAACTTTTCAGCTTTAAATAATCAATCGCAGGATTGTTTTCGTCATATCCTTTCGGCGGCCGGCTCAAACTTACTTCGTCATTCATTCTTAATCCTTCTGAATAAACTGCTTTAAACTTTTTATTGTTGATGATCTTTTTAAACTCATCAAAATTATAATCAACTTCCTGCCTTAATTTTTTTAAGGCGTCTGCATCGGGATTATACATTCCACCACCAACAAAACTTTCGCCGGGAGAAATGTGCAGGTAATAACCCGCCGTCATACTCTTCTTTCCATTCGCATTTAAGTAAGCGCCCATATTTGTTTTGTAAGGCGATTTATCTTTTGCAAAACGTACATCACGATTAATTCTGAATAAACAGTCTTTTGCAATTACAGATGATATGGTTGTATCAGTTTTTGAGAATTGATCAATCACCTGTTGGAAGAATAATGCAAAATCTTCTTTTGCCGAATTATACTTTTTTCGGTTTGCATCAAACCATTCTTTGTTATTATTTTTCTTTAACTGCTTTAGAAATTGCAGTGTTGAAGTTTGAAGCATATAAGTTCTAAACCTTGGGATTTATGAAATTGGGGTGGTAAGATTTCTGAAAACATCTTCCAGGTTATTGCCTTCAGTTTGCAAAGACACGATATCTAATTTTTCAGAAACGGCAAGCTCAAGCAATTGCCTGCGCAATTCATTTACATCTTCAGTTGTAATTCTGAAAGCATGATCACTTATTTTTTCACTGCTTATAGCTGCCGGCAGGCCGCTTAGCTTTTGCCCATCTACTGCTGTTGAAAAAGTGACAGCAACACTGTTTGATTTCGTATTCATTTTTAACTGTTCTACATTACTGTCCGCAACCAGTATGCCTTTATTTATAATTATCACCCTGTTACAAATTGCCTGCACTTCCTGCAAAATATGCGATGAAAAAAGAACCGTTTTATTTTTTCCCTGTTCTTTAATCACGTTGCGTATTTCAATGATCTGGTTTGGATCAAGACCGGTGGTTGGCTCATCTAAAATTAAAACTTCAGGTTCATGCAACAATGCCGCAGCTAAGCCAACACGTTGTTTATAACCTTTCGATAATTGCCCAACTTTCTTTTTACTTTCAACCGTTAAGCCAGTAAGTTCAATAACATTGTTAATTTTTGCCTTGGCATTTTTTACTTGATGTATGCCCGCAATAAATTTCAAGTATTCCTTCACATACATATCATAATACAAAGGATTGGATTCAGGTAAATAACCAATTTTCTGCTTCACTTGCAGGGCGTTTTTCTCAACAGAAATGCCGCAAACTTTTGCCTCGCCTGCATCTGGCTGAAGATACCCTGTGATCATTTTCATCGTTGTGCTTTTACCTGCACCGTTCGGACCAAGAAAACCAACGATCTCACCTTTATTTACTGAGAAAGAAACATTATTTACTGCTTTCTGTTCGCCGTATTGTTTTAAAAGATTGTTTACTTCTATTGACATGGTAAGATTCAAACAAAGATAAAGTTTGAGCATTTGTATTAAAAAAATACCTCGTTAAGAAAAAACTTTTTATTGGCTGCATGAACAGATGTTTAATAAATTTATGCTTCATAATTGTAAGCCATGTCATATCCGTTTCAAATAAAATCTTTAGAAGAGTACAAAGAAAAGTATAAGCAAAGTATTGAACAGCCGGAACAATTTTGGGCTGATGTTGCAAACAACTTTTTATGGCGAAAGAAATGGGATAAAGTTGTAGAATGGAATTTTACTGAACCAAAAGTTGAATGGTTTAAAGGTGCAAAATTGAACATAACAGAGAATTGTATTGATCGTCATTTAGCAACAAGAGGCGAAGATGCAGCAATAATTTGGGAACCGAATAACCCTGAAGAAAGAACGAGAGTTGTTACTTATAATCGTTTGCATAAACGCGTTTGCCAGGTGGCGCAAATGCTTAAAAATAACGGCGTAAAAAAAGGAGATAGGGTTTGTATTTATATGGGTATGGTTCCTGAGCTGGCTTATGCAGTATTAGGTTGTGCAAGAATTGGTGCTATACATTCTGTGATCTTCGGGGGCTTTAGTGCGCAAAGTATTGCGGATAGATTAGAAGATGCAAAAGCAGAATTTATTATTACATGTGATGGTGCTTTTCGTGGTGAAAAAATTATTCCTTTAAAAGATGTGATAGACAATGCATTGATTGGAAATAAAACAGTAAAGAAAGTTATTGTTTATACGCGGACAAGAACGCCGGTATCAATGATTAAAGGACGAGATATTTGGTGGGAAGATGAAATGCAGTATGCAGAAGAGCAAGTTGAAAAAGATGGTAAAATTATTTTTGATGCCGAAGAAATGGACGCAGAAGATCCGTTGTTTATTTTATATACTTCCGGTTCAACAGGCAAGCCAAAAGGTGTTGTGCATAGCTGCGCCGGGTACATGATCTATACTGCTTACACATTTGTGAACGTATTTCAATATCAGCCTAAGCAAATATTTTTCTGTACAGCAGATATTGGCTGGATAACCGGTCATAGTTATATTGTTTACGGTCCACTTGCTGCAGGCGCAACATCGTTGCTGTTTGAAGGAATTCCCACTTATCCATCATGCAGCCGTTTTTTTGATATTGTAGATAAATACAAAGTGAATATTTTATACACTGCACCAACTGCAATAAGAAGTTTAATGGGTTTCGGTGATGCACCTTATAAAAACAATGGTTTGTCATCGTTGAAAGTTTTGGGAACAGTTGGAGAACCCATCAATGAAGAAGCATGGCATTGGTATGATGAAAACATTGGTAAGAAAAAATGCCCGATCGTTGATACATGGTGGCAAACAGAAACGGGCGGAGTTTTAATTTCAAATCTTGCAGGTATTACACCGGCAAAACCAAGCTGGGCAACACTTCCAATGCCTGGTGTGCAGCCGTTATTGGTTGATGAAAATGGTAAAGAAGTTACAGAAATGGATGAGCATGGTTTGTTAAAAGGAAATCTTTGTATGAAATTTCCGTGGCCATCCATTTTAAGAACAACTTATGGTGATCATGAACGTTGCCGAACCAATTATTTTGCAACTTATCCTGATTTATATTTTACAGGTGATGGTGCACTGAAAGATAAAGATGGTAACTATAGAATTACCGGCCGTGTTGATGATGTATTGAATGTAAGCGGACATAGAATTGGAACTGCAGAAGTTGAAAATGCAATTAACATGCACACAGGCGTAGTTGAAAGCGCAGTTGTTGGTTACCCGCATGAAATAAAAGGCCAGGGCATTTATGCTTATGTTATTTATAATGATAAACACCATGCCGATGAAGATGCAACAAGAAAAGATATTGTGCAAACAGTAAGCAGAATCATCGGGCCAATTGCAAAACCTGATAAAATTCAATTTGTAAGTGGCCTGCCTAAAACACGCAGCGGAAAAATTATGCGCAGAATTTTAAGAAAGATCGCCGAAGGAGAAACGCAAAATTTAGGTGATACAACAACGCTGCTTGATCCTAATGTTGTTGAAGAAATTAAAAATGGCAAAGTGTAATTGTTAAGTAAACTTTAAACGCTGCTTCTTTACATTTTAATTGAGTTTAGGTAAACTGTTGTTAACGAAACTGTACATTTTGTTTTAGTTCATTAGAGTGTGCAATTTCTGTTTCTTCTTATGCTCAAATTAATAAAGGCAGTGTTTTAATTGGCGGCTTTTATCGGCTTGCGTTTCCTTATTAATAAATGATTTTAAAAAATAAAAACCCAAGCTTACTTATTGATGGGGTTTTATTTTTTGCAGATATATTTTTAAACTACTATTTTCTTTTCGTGGCTCCACTTAACAAATAACTGCGCCAATTCATCGATCACTATTGGCTTGCAGATGTAATCGTCCATACCGGCTTCAAGACATTTGTCTTTATCACCAGACATTGCACTTGCTGTAACCGCAATAATTGTTGGTTGTATATCTAAACATAATCTTATCATTTTGGTTGCTTCAAAGCCGTCCATTTCAGGCATCAAAACATCCATCAATATCACATCATAATTTCTTTCGCTAACCATTTCCAATGCTTCTTTGCCATTAGAAGCTATATCTGCAGTATAGCCAAGTTTTGAAAGCCATTTTTTAGCCAATTGCTGATTAATTGCATCATCTTCTGCAACCAATATGCTTAGCGGATATTTTTTGCAAAATGCTGCGGTTATTTCTGCCTTTTCCAATTTGTCAGAATTTGTTTTTGTTTCATTTAATTTATTCGCGGCTTCAGCTTCTGTATTAAAACTGCCATGCGCACTTTCTAATAACTTTTTACTGCGGCTTATAATTACTGCGTTTGCTTTTGCCTGCTCTGCATTTAAGTTGGTATCCTTTAAAACATTGGCCATACCAATTATACCATTTACGCAATTGTGTATTTCATAGCTCATTTTTGCAATAAGCATTTCATTATTTTCTTTATCAAGTATATGTTCCTGAACAAGGTTTTTATTTAACTGTTCTGCATTTGCAAATAATTCCTGCAGTTCGTTTTTCTTAGCTTCTGCTTCACTTAACTCGTGTTTTAACTTTTTTATGCGTTGCGAATAAAATATTACAATAGCTGCAATTATTACGCAAAACACAATTATATCAATCAATATCCCGGGAATAAATACCGAGAAGAAATTAAAGTTGCCTAATACATAGTAACACTTCGTCATAAATTAAATTTAGCTTTCATAATTACCCTGTTTGTGATATCGCAAACAAAACAGGTTTTGTTTTCTTAGCTGCCTCTTTGCTTGTGCTTACAATCATCATTTCAGCTGCCGAAAGTTTATCCATTAGTGATATTTCTTTTAAATGAGGATTCCATTCAAATATTAATTTGTCTAAAGGACGCCAAAAAATCACCCAGCTAAATACGTCTACACTGGTTAATAAAATTGACTCAAACGCACTTGTAGGAGTAATCAGCAGCGGAATAATTCCATGACAAAAAATAAGCACCAGAAAACTTACTGCCAATAAGCTGAAACTTTTGCGCTTATACCTGTAAAACTCGTCTTCTTTAATTTTTTTCTGTTCTGCAAAATGCCTTCTTATCGCATACATTAAAGGCTCAGCATACTGCCTGTCAATATCTTTAGAGCATTTTAATTTGTAAAAAACTACGCTATAACGTTTTACAGTTGCCGCTGACTTTAAAATATATTGTTCAAATTGATGGCTCAATTGCCTTTTGTACAAAGGCGCGGGGTCGTGCACATTAAAATAAGTATTTATCACCTGCAGATCAACCGAAACAAAAATGCTCACTTTTGAGGGCACCTCTTTTTTCATGAGTTCAGGTTTTTAGGATGATCAGATGCGGCGCTGCTACTTAAATTAATCAATTCAAGTAACCCTGAATTACGAAAAAAAGGAATTAAGAAAGCTAAGCAGATAATGATTTGCTTGCAGCCTGGTGTAGAATTTTTAAAGACTTCTAATGACTTTATTAGAAATAAAGTACGCATTGAAACGGTTTTTCGATCAGATAATGGATTATTGCAGTAACGAAATTAATAACCTATTATTTTACAGAGCACAGTTTTTTTTAAAAGTTCCCCCGTAAAAAGAGAATCTATCTTCAAAATCCAACGCTTATAAAATTTAATGGGAAGGGGAAATTATACGAACAATACGATTATCTTTCATTCATATAAATAAAAAAGGAGCGCATTGAAATGCACTCCGTGTATGTAATTAAACATATGCAAAATCGTTAATTCAGAACAGAAACTTTGCGGGTAACTACTGTTTTACCATCTGTTAATTCAACAACATAATTTCCGTTAGGAGCCTGTATTGAAATGTTGGTTGTAGTATTATTGTTTGCTTTACCAATAAAGTAAATCCTGCCTGTATTTAAGTCTGAAATTTTTACATTAACCACGCTTGCAGCAAATCCGCTTAATGCGATGTTGAAAGCACCTTTGTTTGGATTAGGGCTAAGTTTTACGTCAGCAACCGCAACGTTTTCAGAAACTTCATCATTTTTATCAGCAACAAAGCCAGAACAATTTGATCCAAAAGCGCCTTTATTATAAACTGTTGTATCAGGTCTGAAATTAACCCATGATTCATGGGTCCAATCTTGCGCCTTATTGGAAGGTAACGCACCTACAAAACTCACTTTCTGGAAGAAAGAATTTGATAAACCAGCATGAGCAAAACTTGCACCTGATATTGCAGGAGAACCAGATTTGGGCCTGAGATTCGGATTATTTAAATTATAAGGATTAGTAAGTTGAACACCTGAATTATTTTGATAAAACCTATTCGCTGCATGATTACGGATCAAATCAACCACAGATGCATTATCTGATGGAGAAACGGTTCTTACATAATTACTGTCATCACCCTGAACGGCAATTATGTTGTTTGCAAGTAAGGTGTCAGTTACTACATTTCCCTGCGTGAGAGTGCCATCAATTAAAACGCCTGTAGGATAACCCATTAAAACAGAATTGAATACTTTCAAGTCACTATTTCTGCGAATATGAGCACCTGCTATATATAAAGAGTTTTGAGTGGTATCACCGCCTGCATCAATAGTTATGTTACTAAAAATTGCTTTTGTTTGAGGCAAATTAGTTGAACCATTTGCATCGTTATCACTCTCAAAACCCTTGGAGCCGGAAATGTCTGCAACTTTGGGATCGCGCAAACCAACACCAAACTGTACTTTACCGCTATACCCGTTATCCGTATCAAAATCATCATCAATACCTCTATAAGCGATTAAATATTTCGCATTAACATTACCGCCAAACCATTCATAAGAATCATCGTTTGAGTAACTAACCTGGACATGATCAACTGTAGTGCCGCTTCCAACGCCTCCAAAAGTGATTCCATTGATTTCATTGTTCGGGCTTAAAGCAACGCCTGCATATTCAACACGCACATATTCCAACGTACCTGAATTATCATTGTTATCCGGACAATCGCCACCGCCACAGTTAGGATTTAAGCCACCGCCGAATCTTGTTTCAGGAACGGGCACAATACCTTCAATATGTGCAGTATCCCCGGGCGGATTAATTGCAGCGTAACCTAAAAGAATTAAACCACCCCAATCGCCTCTTGCTCTTTTAGCAGGAGCTAAGCCTGACGTAAAAACAATAGGGCGGCAAGGTGTGCCAACAGCCTGAATTTTTGCGCCGCGTGTAATAATCAAAGAACCTTTGTTTGAGCTTGATGCATCATTACCATAAATAACTGTACCCGGCTGAATGGTTAATGTTGCATTGTTTGTAACATAAATAAGACCTGTAAGAACATAAATCTTATTGCTTGTCCATGTTGTGTTTGTAGTGATGTTAGTACTAACATACACTTTGGGAAGAGCCATTGCTGAAGCTCCAATAAATGCTGCAAATACAAACAGCATTGCTTTTCTAAGTAAATTTTTGTTTTGCATAAACGAAATAATTTTTGCCAAATGTGCGCCGGTACTTGCAGAAAAAAGGAAAGTTTAGGTTATGGAATTTTAATCAAATTGTTACTTCTGCATTACCTGCACTTAACAATTAAGTAATAATTTATTAATGCTGATTGGGCTATGCGTGGCCAGTGGCAGATGTTTCTTTGCAACAAAAAAATGCACGCAAAATTTTATCTGTTTGTTGCTTTATTTTTCATCTCTACCTACACTTTTTCACAAGGCATTATCTCAGGAAAAATAACCGATGCAACTAACAACCAGGTTTTAGTTGGCGCAACTGTAGCAGTTAAAAATAGCAAGGCAAAAACATTAACCGATGTAGATGGAGTTTACAGAATTGCCAACCTGCCTGCGGGGCAATATACACTTGAAGTAACATACATTGGTTTTACACCAAAAGATATAAGTGATGTAAATGTTGCAGGCAACACAGTAAGTTTAAATATCTCTCTTGACCCTCAACAAAACACCGTGCAGGCAGTTGTTGTAACAACAACTTCAGCGCGTAGAGAAAGCCTGAATTCAATTTTAGTTACAAGAAGAAACGCCGCCGTAGTTTCTGATGCTATAAGTGCTGATATAATACGAAAATCTCCCGATAAAAGTATTGGTGATGTTTTAAAAAGAGTTAGCGGCGTTACAGTTCAGGATAATAAATTTATTGTTGTAAGGGGTATGAGCGACAGGTATAATGAAGCCATGCTGAATGGCGCTTTGCTGCCAAGTACAGAACCTGACCGCAAGAGTTTTGCATTCGATATCTTTCCTTCTGATATTGTTGATAATATAACAATTGTTAAAAGCGCTTTGCCTGAATATCCCGCAACCTTTACCGGCGGGCTTACAATAGTTAATTTAAAAGATGTTCCGGAGAAATCATTCTTTTCTCTCGAAGCCGGAACAGGCATTAATACAATCACAACAGGAAATAGTTATTATCACGATGTGCAAACCGGCAATGAAATTTTCGGTTTAGATAACGGTGGTCGTTCGCTGCCTTCAGGTTTTCCTGATCAACCAACGTACAATAATTTAAGTGACAAGAAACAGATTGATCACGCAAAAAAGTTTCCCAACGATTGGGCTATTGATAAATATGCTTCAGCGCCACTTAATTCTTCTTTCCAGCTTGCCGGCGGTTTTAATGCTATAGCTAAAAGCGGCTACCCAAAGTTTGGCGGAATATTCGGTGCAAGCTATTCTTCTTCTTATAAATATTCAAGTGGTGTTGTTAAAGACTATGGCGAAATTCACCCTGTACCTGCTGATTCAATCAGCGGTATTCAATATCCTTATTATAATTTTAATGATAGCACTTATACACATAGTGTTTTAAGCAGTGCGCTTGCAAATTTTGCTTTAAAGCTTAATCCCAATAATAAATTCTTCTTCAATAACCTGCTTGCAATTAATTCGAGCAATCAAACTGTTGTAAGACATGGCTCGGCCATACAGGTTATAGGCGGAGATTTTGACAGCGCATATTTCGGCTATGCACATTATTATCAAAGCAATATTATTTATAACTCGCAACTTGGTGGTGAACATTATTTAAGTAAGTTAAAACTGAGAATACATTGGTTGGGCTATTATACTGAATTTCATAGAAACGAACCGGATTACAGGCAGTTGATTTATTATAAAAATTCGCCGGAGGATCCATACACAGCGTATATAGCTTCACCAACTCTTTTTGCTACCACTACCGGCGGATTAAGATTGTATTTTGATACGAGAGACATAGCAAAAGGTGCAAATGTTGATTTCAATAAATCGTTCAGATTGTTTGATCAGAACCAGGCATTCAAATTTGGATTCTTTTATTATTATGATACAAGAAATCGTGATGGAAGGTTCCTGCGAAATGATATGCCTGACTATAATTCCAGTTTGCTTACATTGCCACCCGGCGAAATATTTAATAAACACAATTTCAACCCAAATAATGGTTTTGTTACTACAGACTTTGCAAAACCTGCATGGATAAAATACAGCGGCAGCATTCAAAACACTGCTGCTTATGCGATGTTTGATAACAAGTTTACTGATAAATTCAGATTAGCCTGGGGTATTCGTTACGAATACTACAGGAACAAAGTGCTTAGTTACGATCCCAACAATTCGCAACCAATTTATATTGATTCAACGTATAAAGATTTTCTGCCTTCAGCAAACCTGGTATATTCAATTTTGCCAAAAGCGAACATTCGCTTAAGTTATAGTAAAACTGTTGCCAGGCCTTTATACAGAGAATTGGCGTCAACATTTTTCTACGATTTCTTCAACAACATAACCTATCATGGAGGTCCGCTAACAGAAACAAAGATTGATAATTACGAGTTGCGGTGGGAACAATATCTGCAGGGAACCCAATATTATTCAGTAAGCGCTTACTATAAGAAATTCAAAAATCCCATTGAAGAAAAAGTTGATATACCTGGCGCAGATAGTAAAACGGTAACCTGGCAGAACGCGCCTTCCGCTGAATTGTGGGGCATAGAAGGTGAATTAAGAAAAAGCTTTGACTTTATTATGCCGGCATTGAAAGATTTATATTTTTACGTGAATGCATCATACATACATTCAGTTGCGTTTGTAGCGGGTAACGGCAGCGATACTTCAAACAGGCCTTTGCAGGGACAATCGCCGTACGTTATCAATACTTCTTTACAGTATAGTAATGATAGAAGCGGATTGAACATTTCCTTATTGTACAATGCCATCGGTTCAAGAATTGTTTTTGTTGCAGGTCCGAATAATACTTATGCGGTTTGGGAACAAGTTCATCCGAACATGGATTTTAAAATAAGCAAGACTGTTATGAAAAATGGTTTGGTTGAATTGAGCCTTGCAGATATTCTTCACAAAAGCGATATTCTCTATTATAATTTTGATAACAATAAACAATACAACGCAGTCTATCCTGATGTATTGGTTCAATCAAGAAGTTATGGAATGAGAATCACTTTAAGTATTCGCTACAGATTTTGAACAGGTGCTACCGGTTGTAATTTATCTGATTTAATATTGGTTGACTTTTTTATTTTATCAGCGCCGATTTTTTTCTCTTTATTATTTGCTGTAAAATCTTTTTTATGTAAGCCCTGTATAAGAATTTTCGCTGCTTTTTTTATACGACGTTGAAATTTTTTTGCACCTTGTTTTGTTTTGATTTCAGGCAAAGCAGATTCTATTTTGGTTTCAAGTTCTTTTTTAAATTCCTTTTTTGCATTTACAGGTTTACTTGCCGGTTTGTTATTATCCATAGTTGTATAATTTAAAAACGTAACACAAATTTAATATTGCGCCAGGGTTTCTAATGTTAAGTTTTAATAAATGAACAATTCAATTAATACATAAAACTTAAGATACTTCTTGTCTGAATATTTATTATACGTTAAACAAGCCGTATCGTTTAAAATAAGGACTTGATCCTCATATTTATGACCGGTTTATGGTTAAGGCCGCAAAACGTTTAATCTTCTTTTTGTCTAACTGAAAAAACTTTTATTAGGTTTGTTGTCAATCAAACACGTGTATGCCAGCCATTACCAAAGAAAAAATTTTAATTATCGGAGCCAGCGGCCAAATTGGTGTTGAACTAACAATGGCGCTGCGCAAAATGTACGGAAATTCAAATGTTATTGCGAGTGATTTGCGTGAAGAAAATGGTTTATTGAGAGGAACCGGCCCTTATGTTTCTCTTGATGTAATGAACAAGGAAATGTTGCATGTACAGGTAATTAGGCAAAATGTTACACAGATATATTTACTCGCAGCAATACTCTCGGCAACAGGAGAGAAGAATCCAAATCTTGCGTGGAATTTAAACATGCAGGGCCTGTTAAATGTGCTTGATATTGCCCGTGAAGAAAAATTAAAAAAAGTTTACTGGCCAAGCAGTATTGCTGTTTTCGGCCCCACATCACCTAAAAGAAATTGCCCGCAACAAACGATTATTGAGCCGATAACCGTTTATGGAATAAGTAAATATGCCGGGGAGTTTTGGTGTAATTACTATAATAAACGTTTTGGGGTTGATGTAAGAAGTTTACGTTATCCGGGCTTGATAAGTTATAAATCAGATCCCGGCGGCGGCACTACTGATTATGCTATTGAAATATTTCATGAAGCGTTAGAAGAAAAAAGTTATACAAGTTTTTTAAAAGAAGATACTTATTTGCCGATGATGTATATGCCTGATGCCATTCGTGCAACATTAGAATTGATGGAAGCGCCTTCAGAAAAAATTTCTATTCGTACTTCTTACAATATTTCAGGTATAAGTTTTTCACCTGCAGAAATTGCTGCCGCCATAAAAAAACATGTTCCTGAATTTGAGATAAAATATAACCCTGATTACAGGCAGGCGATCGCAGATAGTTGGCCGCAAAGTATTGATGATTCTGTTGCGCGAAATGATTGGGGCTGGAAACATGAATATGATCTTGAAAAACTAACTGCAGACATGTTGAAGAATTTGAAACAAAAGCAATAAATTATGCGGATAATCTTTTCAATTTTATGCTGCCTGGTCATAGATTTTTCTTTTGCACAAACTGATGCTGATATTCCCGATTATCGCAGTAAGAAAGATAATTTTTTAAAGATGCAGGAAAAAGATATCCGCGCAGACTTATCTCAGTTTACATTCGGTGGCATTAGCGAAAGCCTGGTAAAACACAGGCTTAATTCACTTCCGTTAATTGGTGCAAAAGATGACCAGATAATTTTTTCTAATGATACTGCAACCGTACAAATTACAACAGCTGCTTTTGATCCAACAAAACATAAAGTAACATGGTTTGAAGATAAATATGCGGTTAAGTTGGATAATAAACCGTTTTGGGGAACAGAGAATACAGTGCCAAAGCATATAATAACTTCAGTGGTTGCAATAATAGAAGGCGATACGGTGGTTGTTCCTCAATCAGCTTTTATTGATTTGTACGAGCCCCATTTGTATTATACAGACTCAAAAAGTAAAACAAAAACATATTGCAACGTATATACGTCGGGTAACAAACGTAATTATTATATATATATGTTTAATGGTAACGGAAACGGTAAATATGAGGTAACATGGGTTATACAAGATAAACGTTACCTGCGCAGAGTAGTTGATTGGAACTTTTGATCGCTATTCATTTAAACAAATACCCGGTATCCTTCTGCTCCCTTCAGGCTAATTAAACAATCTTTCAGTATCAGGCACAATAGCTTATGATTCTACAGCCTTATTCCTGCTGCATTTTAACTGGAGTTGAATCTTTTAAAAAAGATTAATTTAAAATAATTGTCTTTTTTGAGCATAATTTACTACGCTTAAAAGATGTAAAAATCCGCCTCCTCATTATTTTTGTTTCAGCATATTTAAATATGCCAATCCAATAAATGCGCCGGCTGATACCGGTGGTTTTATCATCAAAAAATAATAATCCAAATGAAAAACCTTTTTCTTGCAGTGATGCTGCTTTTTGCGTTTTCTTCGTGTCGTAAAGATATTAACTCTGGCACAGTACAGGACAACAATGTTTCCAATGCTACCAAAACTGGTAAGCGAATTTATTTTACCAATACCGGTAATTGGGTTGATCAGAATTTTAATTATTCTCCCGGAGACACGTTTGTATTGAAATCAAACATTAACTATACTTATTTCAGTATGTCTAATGTTCATGATGTAACCTTTATTAATGAAGGCGGGGTTGTTCATTTGCAAAATGGTTTCAATTTCAACAGTTGTTCTAATATTACTATTACAGGTACGGGCTCAAGCGATTTTTATGGCTTTGAAGTAAGTGGCCACACAAGCGGAGATGTTGGTATTGACATCAACGGCAAATCTACCCACATTACTTGCAATAATATTTACATTCACGATAAAACTTATGGTTTTTGGGTGAAGCAGGAAGTTGAGGCTACCTGTGATCAAAGTCTTTATTATCCTAACTGGTATATGGATAGCGTAAGCATTTATAATTGTATGATAAAACGTATGAACCAGGAAGGTATGTACCTTGGCAGCACAGGTGAAAATGCTGACCGGCCAAATGCATGCGGCCAATATCCTTACCCAATGCGCATATCAAACATTTCCATACATGATAATATTGTTGATTCAACTGGTCGTGGCGGTATAATGCTCTCAGGCGCCGACAAAGGAAAAAATGAAATTTATAATAATAAAGTAACACGTTGTGGTTTTGAGTACAACAGTTACCAGGGGAATGGCATTGTGATAGGTGGAAATGCTTATGCAAACATCTATCATAATACTATAAAAAATACACTATGTGATGGTATTTGGGTATTAGGATGCGGAACAACAAGAGTTCGTAATAATACAATTGACAGCAGTGGTTGGTTAAATGGTGTTTATGCCGGTTACATGCATGGCATTGCTTTCGATACGCGTCATTCTTATCCGTTCACACTATCAACGTTTAGAATAAAAAATAATACGATTGGCAAGCATACGGATGTTGTGGATATATACATTTATAATACAATGCAGAATCAGCAAGGTAAATCAACAAGTGGCTTTAGCTCACAGAATAATGTTATCTATAATAATAATGATGGTAAGGCTAAAGTATCTACACAAAACGGTATTGTATATTCTACTACCCCATAAAATGTGATTGAAAGTTTTGTTGTCAAGCCTGCAAATGCAGGCTTTTGTTTTTTATACAACTCTAAACACCGGAAAATATATGAAAACCGCCATCTACGCAAATCACTTCTCCGGTCACAAATTTTGAGGCATCACTTAACAACCATATTAGTGTGCCACTCAATTCTTCAGGGTTTCCGAATCTTTTAAACGGTGTATTTCTTATTACTGCTTCGCCACGTTCTGTATAGGTGCCATCTTCGTTTGTAAGCAGCTGCTTGTTTTGATGTGTAATGAAAAAGCCTGGCGCAATTGCATTTACGCGAACGCTTTCGCCATAACGATTAGCTATTTCAACACTCATCCATCTTGTATAATTGTCAATAGCTGCCTTTGCCATTGAATAACCCAGCACTCTTGTGAGTGTTGTTTGTGCCGCCATCGAAGAAATATTTACAATACTTGCATTGGCTGTTTGTTTCATAGCATTACCAAAAACATCAACCGGAAGCATAGTGCCAAATAAATTCAAATCAAATGCTTTGTGCATTGCATTCATATCTATATTAAAGATATCATTGCCGGGTTTTATAACAGCTTCAGCAACATTTCCACCCGCTGCATTTACTAAACCGTTAATACGGCCAAACTTCTTAAGTATAATTTCTTTGGCTTTTAAAAGATCCTCTTTGTTCAATACATCAGCTTTAATAAAGATTGCTTCTTTATTTTTTTGATTGATTGCGTTAGCCCTTTCATTACCTACGGCTTCATTTCTTCCAATCAATATAACTTTGGCGTTCATATCTGCAACTGCATGAACAAAAGCTTCACCGATAACGCCGGTAGCACCTGTAATAATTATTACTTTATTTGTAAGATCAAAAAGTTGTTGCATAATATTGATTGTTGAAGTTTAAAATTGCAAAAGTTTTTATAATGGTTCTATCTTTTGGAGAAATATTATTAAGAATTGCGCCTGATGCAGAAGGAGAATGGTTGCAAAAAAATGTTTTTGAAGTTTACCCGGGCGGTTCTGAATTGAACGTTGCTGCTGCACTGGCAAAATGGAAGGTGCCGGTATGTTATTGCACGGCCGCGCCTGAAAATTTTTTATCTGCACAACTTATAAAAAACATTGAAACGCTAAATATTGATACATCAACTATAATTTATTCCGGTAATAAAATTGGTTTATATTATTTGTTGCAGGGTAAAGAAATTCAACATGCTGAGGTTATTTATGACAGGGCTCATTCATCGTTTTATGAATTGAAACCCGGCATGATAAATTGGGATGCGGTTTTGCAAGGCATACGCTGGTTTCATTTCAGTGCAATTTCTCCTGCATTGAACGAGGATGTTGCTGCTGTTTGTAAAGAAGCATTAGAAGTATGTGCAAAAAAAAGCATTACAGTTTCGGTTGATCTTAATTATCGTCCAAAACTTTGGCAATATGGGAAGCCGCCAAATACAATTATGCCCGGGTTATTGAAGTATTGCGATATCGTGATGGGAAATGTTTGGTCAATGGAAACGATGCTCGATATACCTGTACAAAAAAATATTGATCAAATAAATACAAAAGAAAATTATGTATGGCAAGCAAGAAAAACGTCTGAAGAAATTTTAAAAAAATTTCCACGATGTCAAATTGTTGCCAACACGTTCCGGTTTCATAAAACGGATATAGAATATTATGCAACTATTTTCAGCGGTAACAATTTATATGTTTCTGCAAGTTATCATGCAGATGAAGTGATTGATAAAGTTGGCAGCGGTGATTGTTTTATGGCGGGGTTAATTTATGGAGTTTATAATCATTTACCTTTTCAGCAGGTCATCAACTTTGCTACAGGTGCTGCCTTTCAGAAATTATTTGTAAAGGGAGATTGCACAGACAAAACTGTTAATGAGATCAAATCGTTTGTTCAGCACCATCATGGTTAAATAGTTCGTATCAGTAATTCAACATCGCCGTTTACCGGATGCCCGACACAAGTTAATACCAAATTATCTTCCAGCTCCTTTTCTGTAAGCACTTCGTTGTATGAGTGCCATATTTTACCCTTTAAACACTTTGCAATACAACTTGCGCATCGCCCTGCTTCACAACTATAAGGTAAAACAACATTTGCTTTTTTAGCTGCCTGTAAAATTGAGTCAGGATAATGCACTTCGAAGTTAAACATCTCTTCATTCAACCTTATAAAAGCTGTGTGCAATGTTGTATCCGGAGGAGAAGCATCACGCTTTTTTGCTGCATTGATTACAAAATCTTCACGCTTAATATTACTTTTTGGAACATCATTTTCCTGTAAAGTATAAGTGCATAAACGCATGTAAGCTTCAGGCCCGCAGATGTAAAATAATGTTTGCGCATATTCTGCAATTGAAAATTCTTTTAATAAATCTATTATCAGGTTTCTGTGCAACCTCGCTTTTGATAACTCGATAGTATTACTAAATAAAAATTTTACATGAAATCTTCCGGGAAATTTTTTTTCTATTTCTTTTAATTCAGATAAAAAGATTGTTTTTTCATATGAAGCATTGCTGTAAATCAAAACAACGTCCACACGCTTATAACCATCCAGCACTGTTTTTAATAAAGAATAAATTGGTGTAATGCCACTGCCTGCTGCAAAAAAGAAAACCTGTTCATAGTTTTCAAAATTATCAGGCAAAATAAAAATACCACCCGCACCTATTGTTTTTACTTCATCTCCAATTTCTGCTGTATCTATTAATAATCTTGAGAACAAACCATTTTCAATACGCTTAACACCAACTGATAAAGATTCATTTAAAACCGGAGAAGATGTAATGGAATAAGACCTTCTTATTTCTTCATTATGCTCGTAATGAATAAACGTTAAATATTGGCCTGCTTTGTATTTCAGGACTTCATCACTATCAAATGAAAAAATCTTAAATCCTTTTATGTTTTCAGTAATGTTGGTAATTCTTAAAGTTTTATACAGTTTA
This sequence comes from Parafilimonas sp., assembly GCA_019247895.1. Taxonomy (GTDB): domain Bacteria; phylum Bacteroidota; class Bacteroidia; order Chitinophagales; family Chitinophagaceae; genus Parafilimonas. Next base: position 26,699 of record JAFBAF010000081.1, read on the forward strand.
TTCTCGTTCATGCCAGGCTGTTCTATTTCTTTTTAGTTATATATTCCCTGTCTATTCTTTTAAGAATATAAAAAGAACCAATTACCCAAACAATACCGAGACATAAAGAGGCGATCACATCTGTTGGAAAATGTGCTTTTAAAACGATACGGCTGATGCCAATTGTAATGGCAAAGAAAAATAGCAGAACAGAAATGATCCATTTATAAAAAGTTTTTAATGGGCTTTTAATAACAATAAATGCAAGTATGCTGCAAAATACAAATGAAGAAAGCATGTGGCCACTTGGAAAACTATATGTACTAAAAGTTCTGATGATAGGTAAAGTTGGCCGGCTGCGGTGAAAAAAATACTTCAGAATAAATATTAATGCTGTGCTGCTTAATGCGATCGCGATTATATCGATAGTATATGTGGAAAGTTTTTTTATCACAAAAAAAGCAATGAGGATAATGTACGCTGGAATTAGAAACTCAACGGAACCAAGAAATGTAAAAAATTTCATAGCTGTTATAAAACCGGGCGACGTAAATTGGTTGAAGAAATTAAAAACTTCATTGTCAAATGTGTCTTCGTTTCCTGTAACAACGCCTTTTGCAATTAAAGCAAATACAAATAATGAAACAATAAATAAAATACTTACAACTAATACTTCGATAGAAATAAGCTGAAGAGTTTTCTTAAATGAAGAAGGCGCTTCATTTTCCATAATTTGAAAATAAAAAATAACAACATAACGGCATCAAATTTTTAGCCGAATATGTTTTTCCTCTAAGAAACCTGTAATTAAAATTACGATAAATGCTATTGCAAACGAGCGGAGAATGCCGCCGCTGCCTTCATTTAAAAACCAGGGATAATTAAAATGAAACAACCACAAAAATGAATATAGAAAGTAAGGAATCAGATAACAAGTTAACGTACTTGTACCTGCGGGTTTTATGATCTTAAACCAGTTTGCTTTTTGTTTTACATCAACAAGGTACACTAATAACGTAAATACTGCAATGCTTATACAAATACAAATGCAGGCCCATGATGGCGTTGCATCAATCTTTGAAATTCCGCCAAAAGGTCTTATCAAAAATCCTAATACGATCATAATTGTCGCAGCCATTAACATAGTTAAAAAAAATCGCTGTTTACTTCCACCGATATATTGTTTATAAATCACTGAGATAATTATACCAGCCATGATTAGTGAAACTTCTGAGCCTGTGTTTAACGGCCAAAAATATTTTAGAATATCAGAAAAAGAATCTAAAATAAAAGTTTGATTAATGGTGTTATAAACAAGAAAAAGAACAAGCACCGGAACTAATATACTTAACCGTCCTTTACTAAAAAGATATACCAACGAGCAGGTTAAATAAGCCCATCCAATCAAGCCTAAAATGCCCCACCATTGCGGCCGCATTCCTACAATTTCTCCATGTTTGTTGCCTTTATATAAAAAGAATAATACAATTAGAATTGCAACACCGACAACCTGTAAAACATTTTGTTTTATTTTATTAGTTGCAGGTTTATAATCCAGCCATATAAGAAAAAATGCTAAGGTTGCGAGTATCTCAAAAACCGGTTCAGGTAATAAAGCCGTTTCACTATAGTTTTCAAGATTAACATGAAAAAATCCCATTACAATTAATGCGAGTGATCGTAAACAGATGTGCAATGTAATTTTACCTCTGTTTTCGTTTGAATGCATTCTTTTATTTAAGGCAAACGGAATTGACAAGCCAACTATAAAAAGGAATGCCGGGAAAATCGTATCTGCAAAACCTAAACCATCTGTGTACCGGTCAACATGCCCTATCCATACCGGAATATTTTTTACGCCATCTACATCATTCACGAATATCATAAAGAACATAGTAACAGCTCTAAAAACGTCTATTGATTGCAGGCGGCGAGATTGTTGAATCATGTTTAATTTTATTAATCTTATTCAATCAAACCTTAATAAAAATCTTTTTCTTATATAATATCATCATTGGTATCATTAAAATCAGCACATAAGTTATTGCACCGGCGAGTGATGCGTTTATCGGCGAAAAGTGCGGAACAAATATCGTTTGATATAAATAATCCTGCAGGTTAGTTACGTGCCCGTGAAGGTTTACCTGAATCAAGCCAAGTACAATTAAAACTGCATCTGCTGCAACATAGGCTGTAATTGCGTTTGAACCATAAGCAATAAACGGAGTAATATATTTTTTACGATGATGAACATCAATCAGCCAATATGAAATTGTTAAACCTGCTGTCGCAAGTCCGCCTGTGTATAATACGAATGAACTTGTCCATAATGATTTATTGATAGGAAACCAATTGTTCCAAATTAATGCAGCAATTACAGAGAAACATGCAAAGGTTAAAAGCCATGCAACCTTTTCTGATTCGTTTTTATCATTGCGCTTTAAAGTGAATCCAACCATCATTCCATATAAACAAGTTGCAATAGAAGGCAGCGTGCTTAATATACCTTCGGGATCCCAGGTTTTTGTTTGATTCCAAACATGGCTTGGGGTGAGAATAATATTGTCTAACCACGCGGCTAAATTTTTTCCGCGTTCTAAAATGGCATAGCCATAACCCGGAACCGGGATAACTGTCATTAAAAAACAATAAACAATTAGTATGATGCAAAACAACCACAGCCAAAATTTAAAATTTGTTTTTATAAAGATGATCACGCAAATAAAAAACACGATTGCTATGCGCGGCAATACACCCATAATTCTGAAATGCGCAAAATCAAAGTTTGGAATTAAGGCAAGCAAAGCGAAGATGATATACAATGTTACAGCCCGTTTGAATGCTTTTGAGATAATCTGTTTGTGTTGTGTTTTGTCTTGTTTTCTTCCGCTGATAGCATACACAATTGAAACACCAACCATAAATAAAAAGAAAGGAAAAATCAGGTCAGTAGGTGTACAGCCATTCCATTTTGAATGTTCCAACGGCGCATAAATATGGCCCCAATCTCCGGGATTATTTACAAGTACCATTGCAGCGATTGTTAAGCCGCGGAAAAAATCGAGAGAAAGCAAACGTTGTTTTGGTTGTGGTTGCATAATTGACGGCGCAGTTGGCATAGTTGTAAACTTACAGATTATCTATTTTGTTGTACATAGCTTTAAAGCAATTCCATGGTGTGTTATCTGCACCATTTTCATCCTTCTTATTTGCATAAAACCCATCTAAAAAATTTCCGGCACCGCTCCAAACAGTTTGCATCATTCCATAAAAATGCGGTTGCATTTCTTCACTCGCTGTTTTTTTAAAGTTGATCATATCCTCGGTTTGAATTAAAGCCAGTGCTGGTTTATCCCATGGACAGGTAATTACATTCAAACCTTTCATTGCGAAATAAACAGGCGTTTTATCTGCACGCTCGTAATGCCAGTCGCATATAACCACATCTTTTGGAATCATGTCAACTGCACGATATGTGTTGTTATAACTTGCTTCCCATTCACCAAGCCCGGTTGTTTTACCATCGATCAATCTATCACCCCAAATCCACAAACGACGATTTTTTGTTGCAAGGTGTTCGTCAATCAGGCGCACTTCATCGGCAAATAACTGCGCTTTATCTCTTCCGCTGCAACGAGGACATTGTGCTTCACCCAAATAAAAAACTTCATCCATACCTGCATGAAAAGCATTTGATTGAAAGGCATCACAAATTTCATCAACCGAATCAAAAACAATTTTATGAACATCAGGATGCAACGGGCAATAGCTTTTACAATACAAGTTATCTGCATTCGGCCATTCATAATGTGCCGGCATTTTTACATTTGGCGTTTCATCAAACTGCGGATAAACGGTTAATAATTTTTCTGTTGTATTTGCCCATGATTGATGACCAAGCAAATTAATTTGTGGAATAAGATTGATCTTATGTTTTTTACAAACAGCAACTATTTTTTCAACATCACTTTTTGCTAATGCACCACTGTCTGCCAGTTCAGGATGTGATTTATATTGATAATTATAATCAACACGAAGAATTAATGTGTTTACTTTCCTTGGCGCTAATTCTTCATCAATAAATTTTACAAACCTGTCAACATCTTTTACAGACGGAGCACCAATGCAAAAGCCACGAACAGGTAATAAGCTATCCAACGATTGTTGTGCCCGAACTTGCAGGCACAAAAAAATCAGCAATAAAAAAGAGATAATTTTCATTAGTATAATATTAATTAAAGAATATTATTTAGGATCAATCCACATTCTGCTTGTTAATACATCGCCTCCTTGCAAACGTGCAATAGCCGCGTTATAGTTATCAGGATTGGAAATTTTTTGACTTGCAGGATATTCTAACCTTCTCGGTATAGTGCCGCTGGTGATGTTGCCCGGATAATTTGTTGGCGTTAACACAGGATAACCTGTACGTCGCCAATTTATCCATGCTTCATATTCATTCATGATTTCGCAAGCCCAATATTGAGTGTTGATTTGATTAAGCGCATCTGCATTATTATAAGGATGCACGTTAAGATAAGCCTGTGCATCTGTTTCGCTTATCACTGCTTTTTCACCATACACTGCCATCTGTGTTAATGCTGCAACGACGCCATTATTGTAATGTGTTTCAGCATCGCCAATACCCCAGCGCTTTGCTGCATCTGCCAATAAAAATTCACTCTCTGCATATGTTAATACAAAGTTTGGTGCATCATTGGTTAGAATTATATCACTTAATCGTGAATAACGCTGCATGCCAAGCGAATCAGCATTATAACCAAGTTCTGGGTGTTTAGTTATATTAATAGAATCAACAGTGCCGCCAATAATATAACCAGGAGGCAAGCCAAGCTGGTCTTCAGGTTTTGAATCTTTAGTTGCATATATCCATGAGATAATCGGCAGCCTTGGATCGTTATTGCTCTTTAAAAAATCAATATAAGTGCTGCATAATTTTAAGTCAGCGCTATCCTGGCCGTTAATTTCCCAGGTGTCTTTGTTGCGTGTAATATCCGCGCCATCCTGGTGCTGAACAATTGCATTATCATCATTGCTTTGAAAAGTTTTTCCTTGCACTTTATTTACATATTGTTGCGCTGTTTGAGGGTCAACTTTTGTTAAACGCATTGCCATGCGCAGTTGCAAAGTGTAACCAAATTTTATCCATTCAGCAATTTGGGAAGACGGATTAACTGCATAAAATACATCACCGGTTGGCTTATCTGCATTATCATCTAAGCTGTCTGTTGCTTCAGAAACTTCTTTTAAAATATCAGCATAAATATCCTGTTGCTTATCATAAACAGGAGTATAGATACGCTGATAATAACCGAGGCCTGCTTGCGAATATGGAACATCACCATACAGGTCAGTAATACGTTCAAACACCAATGCTTTCATAATTCTTGCTATCTGGTGCAGGTTTGCATATTGTGGTTTATTTAAAGTAAGCTGGTATAACTCAACTACAGGCTGCACCTGGTAGATATATGCGTGATCGAAATAATAGCCAAAACCTGTATTGTTGTTTGTGTATTTATCACCGGAATACCAGCTTAGATTGGTAGATGCGGTGTGTTGAATAAAACCACCAAGCTGCCCCCATTCAGTTTCCCATGTTTCGCCCTGGAAATCTGCGCTGCCTGTATAATTTAATTGTACAGTTGTTAATAAAAGATTGGGATCATATTGATCGGGACCTATTTGTGTTGGATTAGTATTTTCTTTTAAAAATTCTTTTTCGCAGGAACTTAACATCGTTAATAAAAAGAAAACCGTTATTAGATTTATTATACTTCGTTTCATATACCTTAATTTATACTGTACTTGAATTGTTTAGAATTTTACATTCAGGTTAAATCCGAATGTTCTTGAATAAGGCACTTCAGCAGATTCAAGACCTTGTGAAAGTGTAGATGCTGAGTAACTCGCTTCCGGATCAATATTAGGTGTGTGTTTCATAAGCGTAGCTACATTCCGCATTACAAAGCTTAGTTTAATACCCTGTATTTTATTATTAAACATTTTTGCAGGAAAATTATAAGCAACAATTATTTGCCTGAATTTAATAAAGCTTGCATCATATACAAACATTCCCTGGTTAGCATTTGCCCAGTTGCCATAATATGAGGAGGCATACAATGAGTCAGAGCCATACCTTTTTTCTCTGTTGGGCACTGTTTCTTTTGCAAGGCCTTGCACGTAGGCAACAAAGTTTGTGTTTGAAAAAACTTTGCCGCCGAATTTGCCATCAATTAAAAAAGACAAGCTAAAATTTTTATAGTTGAATGTATTTGTAATACCTGCCTGCCATGGACTTAATGCTGCACCATAATCTTTAGGTACAGCTTTACTTGGATCTGGCGAGCCAAACCTGTCATCAATAACTATGTTTCCTTTTTTATCAGTTTTAGGATACAATGCAATTATTTGCAAAGGCGCTTTACCCACTATTTGCTGTATGTATGCAACAGAGCCCCAGTCTGGTGTTGCGGAACCTAAGGTTATATAAGGCAAGTCACCTAACGATAAAACTCTGCCTCCAGTATAATTTCCGTTTATATCAACATCCCAGCTAAAATTTTTGCCCTTGAAGGGCATTCCGCCTGTTTCCAATTCAACACCGTTATAACGCAGATCACCTACATTAAGAATAGCTGTATAATAGCCGGACGTATAATCAATACTAACAGGAACGATATCATTGGTAACTCTTTTCTGGTAAACAGCAAGATCAAATCGCAGCCTGTTTTTAAAGAAATCTGCTTCTGTACCTGCTTCAAATTCTTTTCTTGAGGAAGGCCTCAAACCGCTGTTAGGTACTTGCGTGCTTCCTGCAACACCTATAGGAAATGTGCCGTTGGGAACAGTTAACGTGCCTTGTATGCCATAAGTTTGTAAGGTTTGATAAGGGCCATCTGCTTCACCGCCAACATCAGCATAGCTCAATCTTATCTTACCCATATTCATGTTTGGAATATGCCATAATTCAGAATAAACAAATGAACCACTTATTGAAGGATAGGTATAATTTATTTTGCCCGGCGCTAAAGTGGAATACCAGTCGCTGCGACCGGTAAGCGTTAAGTAAGCATAATTCTTATAAGCAATATCTGCACTTCCATAAACAGAAAAAAATTCAGAATGATACAAGCCGTAGTCTTCCGTTTTATTAATTAAGTTTCCAATGTTATACAGAAACGGAATTGCAAAATCATTACCTGCTGCAGTAACATATTCTTCAACAGATTTCCTGTAATTCGTGCCAATTAAAAAATCAACACCTAAGTCTTTTGTGATATTAAAATTCTTGCCTGCTGTACCATCAATATTTAACTCTGTTTGCTTCGCGTTCTGCTCATACATATCGCCGTTAATGTCTGCATCAATTAAATAAGCTGTTCCAATAGGTTCAACGTTCGTATTGCGGTCATTCACATAATCATCTGAAACCTGCACACTAAAATATAATCCATTATCAAACGTATATTTTAAATTGGCGGCGCCTATAAAACGATTGCGGTGAATAGAGCCGATAAATTTATACGCTGCGAAATACGGGTTTGTTGTATAGGGATCATTAAAGGGATTTAGCTCGGTTCCTGTGGCTGTTGTGCCATCACCATTTGGCCCGGCTAAAGTGGTTATATCAATGTTGCGCGGAACAAACATTGGCCCCCAATTTAAGTTGCCAACCGCATCTGCAAGATTGGGTGCATTTTTAGTATATTCTGTAATATATTGTGCAGAAAGATCTAATGATAGATGCTTATCAAGATTTAAATTGGTTGTTTGCGAAAAAGTAAAACGTTCCAGGCCTGCATTGGGTACATAACTGTTATCATTAAGATAACTTGCGGAAAACCGTGTTGAACCCGCATCACCAAAATTTTTACTGAGTGCAATACTATTTGTAAGTGCAAGTCCATCGTGATAAAAACGTGAAATATTGCCTTTTGCTACAGCGGAATAAGGTCTTGAAACACCATCAAACTGCGGTGTAAGCGAGCCATCGAGCAAAGCGCCCCAGCTTGATTCCATCGAGCTAAGTGCATCATCCGCACTAATTGGTTTAGTGCCGCCATAACCTTGCCCATATACATTTTGGAAATCTGTTTCATCAATTACATGTTCTATTGCATAATTAGAATTTAGTTCAACACCCAAACCTTGTGTTCTTCCTTTTTTTGTTGTAATTAATATCACGCCATTTGAACCGCGATAACCATACAACGCGGTTGCAGCAGCACCTTTTAACACTGAAATGTTTTCAATATCATCCGGATTAATATCACCAATTCCATCACCGCCATCTTTGCCGCCATAACCGCTTTCTACATCTGTTGTTGCATAATTGTTGTTCACTAAAGGAATGCCGTTTAACACATACAATGGCTGGTTATTACCCGTCATAGAAGTTATTCCACGTATTATAACATTTGATGCGCTGTTTGGGCCGCCACCTACGCCGCTTACATTTACACCTGCAACTTTGCCTTCAAGGCCATTTACAAAACTATTCTCACGTGCTTCAGTAAGCGTTGCGCCTTTTACTTCTGTAACGGAATAACCAACTGCTCTTCTTTGTTTTGTGATACCAAGTGCAGTAACCACAACATCATGCAGGGCTCCTGTTGCAGGAGTCATTATTACATCTATTATTGTTTGGCTGCCAACTTTTATTGACTGCTCATTATAACCTACATAAGAAAAAATGATCACATCATCATCATCAGCGCTTATTGAGTATGCACCTTTTTGATTAGTTGTTGTAGCAATCTTTTTTCCTTTAACTGTTATGCTTACCAACCCAAGTGGCTGGTGTGTTGCAGAGTCGGTAATAATGCCCGAAACAATTCTAGGTGCTGAATAATTGCCGGCATTTGCATTAATGATTTGTAAAAAAGGAAGTGCGGTTAAAAATAAGAACAAGTGTATTTTGCTTTTGGCAGCAAAGCTTCTGGTTAGTTTGTACATAAATAAATTAGCTTAAGTTTTTTATGAATTGCAGCGGCTAAACCAGCACTAAGTATTACCGCCTTTAAATTTATTGCGTAGTAATACGTTTCACACATTCATCAGTTAAACATACTTAGCTGTATTGCATTTTGATTGTAAAAGGCTTTTTGTTCCTCACTTTTATATGCCTGATGAATATGATAAACTTCAGTTTCGTGATAACGGCTTGCTACAATAACTTTTGTGTTGCCGCAATGCCGGGAAAATAAACTTTCAACAAGCTGCGGATCGTTATTGTTTTTTGAAAGATGTGAAAGCACTAAATGAGAAAGGCTGTCTGATCTGTGCCGGCAAAAAAGTTCAAGCGCTGCTCTATTGGAAAGATGACCGTTGCCGCCACTTATCCTTTTCTTTAAAAAATAAGGATAATTACCTGCAGTAAGCATTGCATCATCATAATTAGCTTCCAGGAAAACTGCGTGGCATTGCTTAAAGTGATAGATTACCTGCGAACATGCTGCGCCAATATCTGTAAGTATTCCCGCACAAATATTTTCATCATCAGTAACAATAAAACTGTGCGGATCGCTTGCATCATGCAATTTTGGAAATGCTTTAATAGTAAGTCTGCCAATATTTATCCTCTCATTCGATGAAAAATATTGCACAAGATTTTTTTGAACACTAAGCTTGCAACTGTGCAAAGTGGTTTGCGTTATGTAAACAGGAATTTGATATTTGGCTGATAATGTTTCAAGGCCCGAAATATGATCATCATGTTCGTGCGAAATAAAAATGGCTTTAATATTTTTAATGGAAAGCTCAAGTCGTTTCATTCTTTTTTCCGTTTCACGACAGGAGATGCCTGCATCAATAAGCACTGCTTCAGTTGTATTTCCAACATAATAACAGTTGCCATTGCTGCCTGAATTTAGCGATGCAATAAATAGGGGCATAAAGCAAAATAATACGCAAGAAAGATATTTTTTCCTATAATCGGCCTTATTTGTGAACCAGTTATAAACACAGCTACAATTTTAAAACTTGTTTAAACTTCTTCAGCTCATCAATTTCTATGAGAGTAAGTGGTTGATTATTGTTATACTTTGATTGAAGAAACAGAACCCGCTTGTGCTGCGGATATTTTGCAAGTATTGTTTCAATTAATTCGCCAGCCGCTTTTTCCTTTTCATATAAAGGTTTTTTTTCCGGTAGCTCCGATTTAAACCTGTTTGGCATTTTCTTTATTAAAGCTTCAAGCGTTGCAAGTTTTGCAGCAGGTAAGCTTTCAATGGCCGATGCTTTGCTAAATAAACCTTGCAATTGTTTTTTACTTAAGCTTCCCCTTTTTTGATATTGCTGATAAATACTGATGATAAAAGATGAAACCGGGTAAGCAAGAATGCATGCTTCAAGTACTTCGTTCACTATATCAATATCTGTATTTTTTTTATTCATTATTAAGCTGGATAATGAGAAACGGGCAACGATATTACAAAATAAAAAATCGTTTTATAAAGCTATTTGCCTTAGTGCCCAAATGGAAAAAAAAGTGAGATTTAAACAAAGAAGCTCCATCTAAGAATAGACAGAGCGTTATTCTGAAAAAGCCCCCGAAAATCAATCAACCTTTACGGTTAAATAAGGTGAATA
>JAFBAF010000276.1 GCA_019247895.1 Parafilimonas sp.
TATTTCTCCACCACATAATCAATCACCGTTTGCCTTCCTTCATCATCAAAATCGGTATCAATATCCGGCATTGTTTTTCTGTCAGGATTTAAAAACCTTTCAAACAGTAAGTTATATTTTATAGGATCTATGTTAGTGATGCCGATACAATATGCAACAACGCTTCCTGCTGCAGAACCACGACCCGGCCCAATAAACACGCCCCGCTCTCTTCCCGCTTTTATAAAATCACTTACAATTAAAAAATACCCGGCAAAGCCCATTGTTTTTATAGTGAATAATTCAAAGTCCAAACGTTCACGCAATGCTTCATCAATTTCACCATAACGTTTATTTGCACCTTCATAGGCAAGATGATGCAGGTAATTCCACTGGTTTAAATTTTTATCATCACTTGTTTGAAATTCAACGGGTACGGGAAACGCCGGCAATAAAATATCTTTTTTCAGGTCAAGCGTTTCAACCTTGTCAATTAAAATATTTGTGTTGTCCAAAGCATGCGGCACATCATTAAATGTTTGCAGCATTTCATCGGTGCTTTTAAAATAAAACTGGTCGTTCGGAAATTTAAAGCGGCGGTTTTTTACCTGCTTATCATCATTTACAAAATCATCAAAACCCGGGGTGCTTTGCTTTTCGCCGGTGTTGATGCAAAGCAGGATATCATGCGCATTATAATCTTCTTTTTCTGTGTAATGACTATCGTTTGTTGCAATAGCAGGTACATTATATTTCTTTGAAAATTTTAAAAGCGTTGCATTTATTTTTTCCTGCTCAGGGATTTCGTGGCGCTGCAATTCAATAAAATAATCGTCGCCAAATAAATTATGCCACCATTGAAATTCTTTTTCTGCAGCTTCTTCACTTAAATGTAAAATTGCCTGCGGAACGTATGCGCCGATACAACATGTAGTTGCAATAATTCCGTCATTATATTTTTCAATCAAGCCTTTATCAACCCGCGGATACTTGCTGTAATAACCTTCAATAAAACCAAGCGATGTAAGCTTGATTAAATTTTCATATCCTTTTTTATTCTTCGCTAATAAAACCTGGTGATAACGCTCATCTTTTTGTTCTTTCGAGAAAGTTTTGCGATGGCGATCTTCAACAACATAAAATTCGCAGCCAACAATTGGTTTTACAACTGGTTCTTTCTTTTCTTTTCCATTTGCATCTGTGCCAACAACACGTGTATTGTTCCATGCCTGTTTTACAAATTCAAACACGCCAAACATATTTCCATGATCTGTAATTGCAAGTGCAGGCATATTATGCTTTGCTGCTTTTTTATATAATGAATCTATTCCTGCTGCACCATCAAGCAATGAATATTGTGTATGAACGTGAAGATGAGAGAAACGCATTTTTAAAGTTTAAGGCTATTGGCTAATGGCTATTAGCTAATAGCGATTTTTAGAACCAACAAATTTCCTAAATAACGCTTAAAGAAACGCACAGAGTTTTTCACATTTGCATATTGTTAATGAAATGCGTAAAACTTATGCACCAAGCGATGGTTTTTCAGTTTGAATTCTATATTGCGCACTTGAATGAATATAAGATTAACTCAAACTGTTTGCCTGCTGTTAATTTTATGTAGTTGCAAAAGCTTACGACCTGTTGCATCGCGCAACTCGTCTGCTGCAACTGTTTCTCCAAAAAAAGATCCGCGGTTTTTGGATAATGTGAGCATGACTCCCGGTGAAAAAAAGAATTCAACTTATACATACAATAAAAGCAATCAATTAAACAGTAAAAAGTCTTTCAACACTGATGCTTCTTCTCTTAACATCGAAAAAGCAGATTGGTTACAAATTAAGTATGCGATAATGACTGACATGCCTGTTGAGCAATTAAATGATTTGCCATTGCTTCAGCAAATTGATCATTGGTGGGGAACAAGGTATTGCATGGGCGGAGATGATGAAAGTTGTATTGATTGTTCTGCGTTTACGCAAACGTTGTTGCGTAATGTATATGGTGTAAATGTACCGAGGACCGCTCAGCAACAATATGATTTTTCAACGCATATTAATGATAGCGATTTGCAGGAAGGCGATCTTGTTTTTTTTAAAAGCGGAAGATATATTTCTCATGTAGGATTATATCTCGGCAATAATAAGTTTGTGAATGCTTCTACAAGCAGCGGTGTTACCATTAGCGATTTGAATGATCCTTACTGGAATAAAAAATATGCCGGCGCTGGCCGGGTAATTCAATAATTCTATAGTCTTTTTAATACAGGCACGGCTTTCATTGCCATAGCATCATTACTATCTACATGTTGAATATCTCCCGAAAATTTAAAGCGGTAACTTCTTTTTGTGACGTTACCAATAATTGTAAGTGCTGTTTTGCCTGTATATTGAAATATGACTGTTGGCTTTGTTTGTGCAGGCGCAGCATGTGTTTGAGGCTGATAATTTTGCGCAGTATTTAAATGTTTTAGTGAAGTTCTGCCCTTTCCGCAATTACACATAAAAAAAGTTTTAAGTTGTAAGTTATACATTATAAGTTTTAATCTTCGTGATAAGTTGATTCATTATTATCATTTTTGGTTGTGGCTTGTTCAAGCAAACATGCAGCGCCTGATAAAGCCAGCCATACCAAAATTTTTTCAATCCAGTTTTGCC
>JAFBAF010000218.1 GCA_019247895.1 Parafilimonas sp.
GCTTGAAAATACAGTGCTTATTGGCATACAACCAAGAGGAATTTTTTTAAGCGACAGGATGGTTGATGAATTAAAATTGTTGCTGCCCGCAGAAAAGATATTTTATGGAAAACTTGATATAACTTTTTATCGTGATGATATACGCACAGAAGTAAAACTTGCCAACTCAACACATATTCCTTTTAGTACAGCGGGCAAAAATATTATAATTATCGACGATGTTTTATGGACAGGCCGAACCACCCGTTCTGCATTAGATGCGTTATTAGATTTCGGACGTCCTTCTAAAGTTGAATTATGCGTTTTGATCGATCGCCGCTTTAGCCGCGAATTACCTATACAGGCAGATTATGTTGGCCGCGCTATTGATACATTCCAATCCCAAAAAGTTTTTGTGCGCTGGAAAGAAAATTTTGGCACTGATGAAGTGGTGTTAGAGTGAAGAAATGTGAATGAAAACTTATGAAACATTGAAACTCTGAAACATTGAAACTTTCTTTTATCTTCGCTTTTTAATGAGACTTTCTTCTAAAAATTTGCTTGGTATAAAAGACCTTTCTAAAGAAGACATCCAATTAATTCTTACAACCACTAATCAATTTAAAGAAGTTTTACAAAGGCCTGTAAAAAAGGTTCCCTCATTACGGGATATAACGATTGTAAATCTCTTTTTTGAGAATTCAACACGCACAAGATTTTCTTTTGAGTTGGCTGAACGCAGACTAAGCGCTGACGTATTAAATTTTGCTGCAAGCAGTTCATCCACCGCAAAAGGGGAAACATTGCTCGACACGGTGAATAACATTTTGAGCATGAAAGTGGATATGGTGGTGATGCGGCATAGCGCTTCGGGAGCACCGCATTTTTTGGCACAACATATTCCGGCAGCAATAGTAAATGCCGGCGATGGCATCAATGAACATCCAACACAAGCTTTGCTTGATGCTTATTCAATGCAGGAAAAAACCGGTAAACTTGAAGGGTTAAAAGTGGCAATTATCGGCGACATTATGCATAGCCGTGTCGCATTAAGTAATATTTATTTGCTTACAAAAATGGGTGCTAAAATTACGATTGCCGGCCCGCCAACATTAATTCCAAAATATCTCAACAAAGCTTTTAATGTGAACGTAACTTATAACTTAAAAGAAGCTTTGCAATGGTGTGATGTTGCAAACGTTTTGCGCATTCAGTTGGAACGGCAAAATCAGCCTTTATTTTCTTCTTTGCGTGAATACAATTTGGCTTACGGTATAAAAAGAAGTTTACTTGATAGTTTAGATAAAGAAATTGTCATCATGCATCCGGGGCCAATTAACCGCGGTGTTGAATTAGACAGTGATGTTGCTGACGGGCCTTATTCAATAATTTTAAACCAGGTGGAAAATGGTGTGGCGGTTCGTATGGCTGTATTGTATTTGCTGAGCCCGCAAACGGCATAACTTTTTTTATTTTTATTTTTGAATTTTAATCCATGCGCATTTGTTTATTTCCGGGCACATTTGATCCTGTAACATTAGGTCATGTTGATATTATCATTCGTGCAAAGCCGTTGTTCGATACTATTGTAATTGGCGTTGGAAAAAATTCTTCCAAAACACCTATGTTTTCTGCAGAGCAAAGATTAAAATGGTTTGAAGATATTTTTAAAGATGAGCCCGGAATTAAAGCTGCTGTTTATGAAGGTCTGACAATAAATTTCTGTAAAGAGATCGGAGCGAAATTTATTTTGCGGGGCATTCGCTATGTAAGTGATTTTGAATATGAAAAAACAATTGCCGATGCCAACCGCACTTTAGATGCAAGTATTGAAACCATTTTTTTAACCGGCGAACCAAAATATACTTCCGTGGCTTCAACGATCGTAAGAGATATTATTCGCAACGGCGGTGATGCTTCTCCTTTTTTACCTGAGGTTGTGGTTGAGAGTTTGAAGAAGAAATAATTTATTGCTTAATCCATTTCAAAATTGCCATATCATTTTTACTTGTAATCCTTAAAAAATAAACATCGGAACTTAAGAAATTTATCGGCAATGAAATTGTATTTGCACCTGAAATAATCATATCCTTTTTTGAATAAAAAACCCTGCCGTTAATATCTATTATTTCTAAATTTATTTTGTCATTGTTTTTGCAGTAAATTTTCAAATTCAACTTATCTGAAACCGGGTTAGGATTTATTTCTAAGTTGATTATATTTTTTTCAATATTTTCTTTAAAGTTTGTGATATGGTTTAGCGAAGCATCCGCTTGATTTACCGAAGTATTTGAAACCTTTATTTTCCAAAGATCATTTAATAAACCATAACCTGTTGCCGATTCTCCATTTCCGCCAAAAATCCAAATATTACCAGTAGTATCACTAAATCTACAAAAAAAATTTCTGCCCCCGGGAGTATTTGATGGAGAGCCTACGCCTTTAGTTCCATAATGCCCAAGGGAGTTACCAGCGTTACTACCGTTATACCATGTCCAATTTTTAGTTGAACTGTTGTAATTCCATAAATCATTTAAAAATCCATAAGTAATATAACCGTATCCATAACCACCGAAAATCCAAAAAATACCATTTTTATCCACCCACATTGCAGAAGAAGTTCTTGCTCCAATTTTATTACCGGAAGATTCAACCTGTTTGGTTCCATAAACTCCATAACTATCAGTCAAACTATCTCCACTCACCCATGTCCATTGCTTACTTGAAATATCATATTTCCAAAGATCATTTAATAAACTATTATGCGTACCTGCGCCTAAACCTGAGCCTCCAAACATCCACAAATTTCCATTTGCATCAATGCAACTTGCACTTTCAATTCTTGAACCCGGCCTATTAGTGGGCGATGACACATTTTTTATGCCGTAAATGCTTGATACGCTCGAAATGCTGTCTCCACTTACCCATGTCCACTTATTATTATCTATGTCATACTTCCATAGATCATTTAAAAAATCATCACCACTATCTTTTTGTGAAAAGCCAAATCCACCGAACATCCATAGATTATTACTTTTATCTACCCAGCTAATTGCGCCCCATCTTGCACCCGGCTTACTTTTAAGAGATGCTTTTCCTTTTGTTCCGTAGTTCGCTATTTTGTTTTGCACACTGTCACCATTTATCCATGTCCATTCATTAGTTGTAATATCAAATTTCCATAAATCATTAAAATCGCCTTGCTTCTTTTTTTTATACCCCCATCCGCCAAACAACCAAAGATTTCCTGATTTATCTACCCAACTTGCGCCTTCGCGCCGACTACCAGGGCTGTTACTTGCGGAACCAACATTTTTTTCTCCATAAATAACCGATTGGTTTATTTTTTTACCTCCACTTATCCATGTCCATTGGTTATTCTTTGGACTGAATTTCCATAAATCATTGAAAATGCCAATAGTAGTTCCGTTATACCCTTCGTCGCCGCCATAAATCCAAAAATTTCCTTTTTTATCTGTCCAGGAAATGCTTTTTTCTCTTCCGCCGGGTGTGTTATTTATTGATCCACGTCCTTTAGTACCATATTCTGCTATAGGATTAGACGTGTTAAATCCACTGACCCATGTCCATTCATATAAATTTTGAGCTGTTACAGGTGATAAAGAAGAGATGCTCAATAACGAAAAAATTATTTTGCTGAGATAGTTAAGGGAATCAGTTTTCATAAAGTTAGTTTTTAGGCATTAAAGTGAATTTGATTGTAATCTACAAAAAAATAAAACAATAATTTATTAGGCC
>JAFBAF010000305.1 GCA_019247895.1 Parafilimonas sp.
AAGATAAGCATGCATGCAATGGGCGCGGGAACTTTTGTTGCATTTATGATTTTAACATGTATGTATTATCATACCGAATTGGGTGCAGATATTTTGATTGCAACCATTTTAGCCGGGCTTATCTGCACCGCACGCTTAACGCTTAATCATCATTCTGCTGCTGAAATTTATACAGGCTTATTTGTGGGAGTGATCGGTCAACTGCTTGGAGTTTGGATCGCGTTATAAGCGCCGCCAGTTTAAAACTCAATAAAATCATTTTATATTGTACAGAATTTTGCTGTATGCAATCAAAGAATAATCGCCGCTTATTTATAAAAAATGTTTCTGCAGGTTTAGGTGCTCTATATATTCCGCTTTCATCAAATGCAAAAAATAATTTTCAGCAAAAGAAAAAGATAGTTTGCGTTGGCGGTCATCCTGATGATCCGGAAAGTGGTTGCGGCGGCAGTCTTGCCAAATTTGCTGCAGCTGGAAATGATGTAACGATTATTTATTTAACAACAGGCGAAGCAGGCATTGATGGCAAATCTCATAATGAAGCTGCAACCATTAGAAAACAGGAAGCAATAAATGCTTGTAAAATTTTAAATGCAAAGCCTGTGTTTGCAGGTCAAATAGATGGCGACACAATCATGAATAATGATTGGATAAATAAAATGCACGATTTAATTGATGCGGAAAAGCCTGATGTTGTTTTCACGCATTGGCCGCTTGATTCGCACAAAGATCACCAGGTTGCAAGTTTGCTTACAATTCAGAGCTGGATGCGGGCACAGAACAAATGGCCTTTGTATTTTTTTGAAGTTTGTGCCGGCGCTCAAACCGTTTCCTTTCATCCAACAGATTATGTAGATATAACTGATACGCAGGAGCAAAAAAGAAAAGCAGTTTATTGTCATGTTAGCCAGGATCCGCCAGATATTTATGCGTGTGGCCATGCTTCAATGGAAGATTTTCGCGGAAGAGAAGCAGGCGTTAAGGCAGCCGAAGGCTTTGTTCGGTTAAATGGAAAGATGATCAATGGAACGATCCTTTAACTCCATCGCATTTCGTAAGAATTTTAAACCAATAATTCATGATAAAGCTTAGTGTTTTTTATCCGAATGAAGAAGGCAAAAAATTTGACAAAGATTATTACCTCGATGTGCACATGCCTTTATCAATAAAACTGCAGGGAGACGCTGTAAAACATGTTGAGGTTGAATTTGGTTTTAGCGGCGGAATGCCGGGCAGCCAACCACCTTATGTTGCAGTTTGTCATTTTTTGTATGATTCGTTTGAAACATTTCAACAAGCATTTATGCCTCATGCGCAAACATTAATGGACGACATCCAAAATTATACTGACATACAAACGGTGCTTCAGTTTAGTGAAGTAAAAATGAGTTTATAATTTTTTAAGAAGCAGCCATGAATAACACAATAAAAATCCTTAAAACAGAAATACTTTCTGATAATTGGTATGTGTTGAAAAAAGTTACATACGAACATTTCAAAAATAGTGAATGGCAAACGCAAACACGTGAAGCTTATGATCGCGGTAATGGCGCAACCATCTTATTATTCAATAAAGAAAATAAAACAGTAATTCTTACAAGGCAATTCAGATTGCCAACTTTTATTAATGGCAACGAATCAGGAATGTTGATTGAAGCATGCGCCGGTTTACTTGATAAAGACAATCCTGAAGATTGCATAAAGCGTGAAACCGAAGAAGAAACAGGATATAAGATCAAAGATGTAAAGAAGATTTTTGAAGCATATATGTCGCCGGGTTCAGTAACAGAGATATTGTATTTTTTTGTAGCAGAATACTCCGCTTCGATGAAAGTGCATGAAGGTGGGGGAGTGGAAGATGAGCAGGAAAATATTGAAGTGCTCGAACTTAAATTTGATGCAGCGATTGACATGATGAATAGCGGGGAAATAAAAGATGCGAAAACGATTATGTTACTTCAATATGCTACACTAAACCGGCTTGTGTAGCATTTTTCAATATACTGTACTGGCATTATTTTTTGTTTACGTAGGTATGAATCGTTTGGCCATAACAGCAATTTTATACAAAGCCTTCCAAAATCTTTCCCGCAAAAATCCTTTACGGATGGCGGCGGCCACAGCGTTTTTTACAACATTTTCATTGCCGGCAATTTTGCTGATCTTAATTGAAGTAATAGGCCTTTTTTATAATGAGCAAATAGTAAAGCAGGGCATTTTTGCGCAGCTTGTTTCAGTATTGGGAAAAGAAAGTTCAATTAAAGTATATGAAATATTAGATCAATTTGTAAAGCTTGCACATAACTGGTTTGCAGCAATAGCAGGTTTTATTTTTTTAGTGTTTGTTGTTACTACTTTATTTAGTGTTGTGCGAAGCTCAATAAATGAATTATGGAATGTGAAAGTGGAAGCAAAGCCGGGAGTAAAATTTAAATTGAAACTTCGCCTTAAAGCTGCAACAGTTATTTTTATTGCGCTTATTTTAATGGTTACCCAGCTAATTGCAACGGCCTTGCAAATACTTCTTAAAAATTATATTCACGAAGTATGGAGCAATTTCAATTTGCCGTTATATAAAATAGTAACCCAGCTAATATTTATTATCATTGCTTCCGGGTGGTTCACCGTTTTGTTTAAGTACCTGGCAAATGCTCATCCTGATTGGAGAACCGCTTTAACTGGTGGAATATTTACAGGCCTCTTCTTTACAATAGGAAAAATAATATTAGGTTTTCTTTTAAATTTTAATACGCTTAGCGTAGTGTTTGGTAAATCGGGCGCATTTGTATTATTACTTTTGTTTGTGTTCTATTGTTCATTTATTTTTTATTACGGCGCTGCATTCACGAATGCCTGGTCAAATGCAAACAACAAAAAAATGGAGTTAGATGAGCATGCTTACGTGTATGAAGTAAAAGAAGTGCGGTCAAAACATCAATAAAAAATTTGATTAAAGGCCATACTGTTTTAATTTGCCCCGACAGATATTTTAATATGAAAAAAACAATCAGCTTTCTTTTATTAGCCACATCAATTTTTGTTGCTTGTAACAACAGTTCCCAAACTTCAGCAACAACTGATTCAACCAATACAGCAACTTCAACTGTTGATCCGTCAAAAGACTGGAAATTTGGTGTTGCATTATGGACATTTCATGATGTAGATTTTCCAACAGCATTAAACAGGGTTGACAGTGCAGGTTTAGTTTACGTAGAACCTAACACATTTGTTAGTGCAGGTGCTGATTTCAAAGATTCAGTTATTGGCCAGCTTTCAATGGCAGGCATTGATAAATTAAAGTCAATGATTGCACAAAGAAATTTAAAAGCTGAGAGCTTATACATTGTTGGTGATTCCACCATTGATTCCTGGAAAAAGCAATTTGATATTGCAAAAGAATTGGGTGTTGAATATGTAACGACCGAACCACCGCTGAATATGTGGAATAGCCTTGACAGCCTCGCCGGCGTTTATGGAATCAGGATCGCTATTCATGACCATTGGCTGGGTTTTAGCCATTACTGGAACCCTGATACAACATTAATGGCATTACAAGGCCATCCCAATTTTGGCGTATGCGCTGATCTGGGTCATTGGCCAAAGAGTGGCATAAATCCTTTGGAAGCTGTAAAAAAATTAAGCGGCCATATTATTGGCGTGCATTTTAAAGATATTGCCGCATATAATAACACTGCTTTAAAGGATGTAGTTACAGGAACCGGCATTGTAGATTTTCCTGCTATTCTGGCTGAATTAAGGAAGCAAAATTTTAATGGCCATATTTATATAGAACGCGATTCAATTGAAGCAGGCGGTAATTTAAAATCTGTTATACAGGAAAAGAATTATTATAACGATCAAATAAGCAAGCTGAAATAATTTTGTGCAGGTTAAGCATAACTTTGTGGTTGAATGAAACTCCTTCAATTAATATACCTATGATCGTATTACATGACTTCGTGGCTATGCACATCACTTTAACAAAATTCAGCTAAGATCAGGAGAAAAAAATGAAGAAAGGGGTGTATAACTTCCCGGCCTTAACATCACTTGTATTTCGCACTGTATTTTTGCAGTTAAATTTTTTAAGTGGAGAAAGCACCTGCTGAATCAGTTCAATCTAAAACAATATTTTCAGTTTTACTCGCTATA
>JAFBAF010000314.1 GCA_019247895.1 Parafilimonas sp.
ATTAAAAGTTCATCAGGAATTGACATTGCCTTTCCATACATATCATTTGGACTATCTGTTAATCCGATATAGTTATTTTCTGATTTACTCATTTTAATTGATCCGTCGATCCCCTTAAGTAAGGGCATGCAAATAACACCCTGACCATGTTTGTCGTAGATTTCTTGAAGTTGTTTACCTACCATACAGTTGAATAATTGATCTGTTCCTCCAATTTCTATATCGGCATTTATCATAACTGAATCTTTTCCCTGCAGAAGAGGATATATCAACTCATGTAATGAAATTGGAATTCCATTTGTATAACGGTTATTAAAATCAGTTCTTTGTAAAATTTGGGCTAAAGTCATTTGGGCTAGCAAAAAAATGGTATCAGTTAAACTCATTTTTTCCAACCACTCAGAATTATATCTTATTTCGATTTTATCAATATCTATAATTTTCGACAATTGATTGATGTAAGTAACTGCATTTTTCTTAACCTGTTCAGGTGTTAGAGGCGGACGAGATTTATTTTTCCCTGTAGGATCACCAATCCTGGCTGTATAATCTCCAATGATTATTATTACATTATGACCAAAATCTTGAAATTGTTTTAATTTTTTTAAAACAACAGAATGTCCAAGATGAAGATCTGGTGCGGTAGGGTCAAATCCTAATTTTACATTTAATGGTCGTCCCTCTTTTCGACATAATTTGATTTTATCTTCAATACAGTTTTCAGGAACTTGAATTTCAACTAGTGATTTTAAGGTTTGTATTTCATCCATCTTATAAAAGTTTAAAATCTCAAATTTATATAAGTATTCATTTCTTTCTCCAATCTGACGATATAATCAATTGTTTTTCCGAACTCATAACCCTTCCAACTACTTCAGTTCGGGTCTGCATGAATTTCTTCTGCAAAATCTTCATGAAAAGCATTGTATAAACCCAACTGCTCATTCAACATTCAACTGTTCAAAGGCTGCGGGATGGCAGTGAATACCCCGCTGAAGGTCGTGTGTGTTTGCATTGCGGCGGAGTAGTAACGAACAGCCCGTACTGCAGTTGAATAAAGAACGGGACGATGAGAGCCCCAAATAATTTTCTTCGCTAATTTTAGTGATGTCTTTTATACAATCGTTTTCCATTAATACAAACAGGCAACAACCTTTTCCCTACAATATTCCCGCAGTAAGGTTTGCAAAAAATATTGCGCTGGATAAGATCAATATTTTTATTGGTGATAATGGTTCAGGCAAATCAACCTTGCTGGAAACAATTGCTTATGCCATAGACTTACCATTAATTGGCGGTTACATTAAAGAGGTAAAAGATTTTGAAGCGGCAAGAATATTAAAACCATACCTGCAACTTAACTGGAAGCGTGACACACAGGCGGGCTTCTTTTTCAGGGCGGAAGACTTCAGCGCTTTTCTTGATTCGGTAGAAAAAGAAAGAGCAAAATTAAAGAGCCAGTTACATGATTTGTATGGTCATGTAAGTGATGCAGTGATTGAACAAATGATAGAAAGTGCAAACCATCCTTTAATGGAATGCGTAAAAAATATGGTAAAGACATGCTGGGTTTTTCGCATGGTGAAGCTTATCTTGAAATTCTGCAAACAAGAATTAAATCAAAAGGTGTTTCCTGCTGGATGAACCTGAAGCCGCACTATCGCCGGTTAAACAAATGGCATTGATTGTTTTTATATTGGAAACTTTGAAACATAATAATGCGCAATTCATTATTGCAACACATTCACCTATTGTAATGGGCATACCCGGCGCATCGTTATATGAAATAAGAGAAACTGAAATGGAAAGAGTTGAATACAGAGACACAGAACATTATCGCATCATCAAAACCTTTTTGGATAACCCGGAAGCTTATTTGAGGCATTTGGAGTAAGGAAAATTAAACTAATGTTTAAGTCTGCTCATACATATTGAGCTATTTAAAACTGCGGTAAGCTCACAGGGTACACTATCCACAATAACAACATTAGTTCGTAACAATTTAATAAATTTGACTAAACGATTTTTATGAATGCTGATATAAAGAACGCTTTGCACAAATTGATTGATGATTGTGATAACGAAATGTTGTTATCAGAAGCAAAAACATTGCTTGAAGCAAACAAAGAAATAAAAGATTGGTGGGATGAATTAACGGAAGAAGATAAAAATCTTGTTATGGAATCTGAAGCAGAATATGAAAAGGGAAATTACATTTCCAACAAAGAATTAATGCAGCAGTTTGAAGCATGGAAAAAGAAATAGTTTGGACTGCAATTGCTCAAAAAGATTTCTGGGAAATCATACACTACATACAAACAAATTGGACAACAGAAATTTTAAATAAATTTCAACGCAGGTTAGAACTTAAAATTAAACTCCTACAACATCAACCTAATATTGGTTATAAAAGCTCAAAGTATTCTCGTTTCAGACAAACATTAATTACTAAAAGATATAAGCTTATATATTCAGTAAACAGAAATCACATTGTTATTTTAAGGCTTAAGCACACAAGTATGCAATAACAATGATTCACATTGAGTATACTTTAAACGTTTTCAACTCGATCATATGAAAGACTTCATACTTTTAAACGGTTCTCCTTTTGATATGCGTTTTCCCCTGGATAGTTCTATTTCTTTTTTTAAAAGATTTTTCTTAAGACACCCGACTACAATTTTAAATACAGAAAATTCAAATGAAATTTCTTGTATGCTCGGTTATCAATACCTAAATCTTATTAAGGCAGGAAATATTTTAAACAAACAAGGGCATCATATTGGCACTTTGTGTTTATTTAGAACAATAGAAGATTCTTTGGATTGTTTCATGGCTTGTGCAACAGTTGATAATGCTGTTGAACAATGGTTGTCAAATAAATTGAAGCCTTCACAAGCTGCTATAAAGTGGACCAAAAAATTCGGTAAGGATAAGTTAGATAAGTATAATGTAAAGTATGATGAATATAGAAAGGAACTGAGAGATATTTTTAATCTTTATAGCCATTGCACGCCAGCACTAACGAGATGGATTTTTTTTAGGATCGGTAAAAGATGGGCTTTAAATTCTAAACCCAACAGAATTTACAGTTGTGAGAAAAATGTTGAAGCAAACCTTGTATTTACCTTATGTGAATTTACTCACTGTTTATTTTTATCTTATGAACAATATCTTAATGCTCATACAAAAATTGCTAATACCCTTGATAAGATTACAAATATTCTTAAAGATGAAGTGGACAAATGTGATAAAGAAGGATTATACAATGAACTATTGCTTCCTCCCGAATTAAAAAATGCATTTAATTAAATCAATAACATCCAGATTTTATATATGCTTATACTTGCTAACAAATTAATTCCTGTATTTGCTCATTTAACATTCAACTGTTCAAAGGCTGCGGGATGGCAGTGAATACTCCACGCTGAAGGTCATGTGTATTTGCTTTGCGGCGGAGTAGCAACGAACAGCCCGTACTGCAGTTGAATAAAGAACCGAACAATGAGAGCCCCAAATAATTTCTTCGCTAATTTTAGTAATGTCTTTTATACAATCGTTTTCCAGTGTTACTTATTCTTGCGTTAGTTCTAAATATAATTTTCTTAAACAGTTATTATTAGTGGGTCAAGCAAGTCAATCCTTTATTACTGACCAGAATAAAGCATGGAGCGCCAAACAGGCTCATATACAGAAACGCCGTTAGAATTTAAAGGCAAATAATTATCCATTACAACGGAAAGATGAGGATCACTTACAGCTAATGATGTTACCAGGCGATGCGAACTACCTGTTGATCCATCATCAACACTATTTGGTTCACCGGGAATGCCGAGCGCCTGCCAAACAATTTGAACCTGGCTCCAGGGTCGTGTTTTATCTTGTGTATGATTAAATCCATACAACCGGTCGGCTGGTGTTAAACCGGGTGTGGTCATGAACGTAGGAAAATTGCCATCTTGCTTTGTAAATGACCCCGGTCCCCCAATAAATGCCGCCCTGAATAAATTTCTTTTCCTGCTCATAAACATGGCATGATCGCTGCCTTGCGAATGACCGCCAACAGAGAATTTTTCCCATTGCAAATCTTTTCCGGATGCAGATAAAAATCGCTTCCAGTTTTCTGATGGATACGCAGCATCCATGTACCTGATCATTTTCAATATCCTGTTTTCAAAACTGTTTGGCTTTGTAACATTTACTTTGGGTGATGTGTTCTCGCCGGTAAGGTATTCATTCAACACATTTTCAATGGTACTGTCGTTAGCATTGGCGTTATAAAATTCAATAGGAATAAGGTTGTCATAAGCAACTGCAAAAGCATAATATCCAGCTTTCGCAGCCGACATACAAATGGTATCATAATTCGATGGCAAACCAAAAGTGCCGGGTATAATAATCAATAAATGATCTTGTCTTGAATTGCTGTTTTTAGGCAGGTATGCGTATTGCGTCGGATTGCCAAACCCCGATTTGCCAATTGTGCTGTCTGTTTGTTTTGGCGTTGCTGAATGCATGATTATCGGCACAGCCGTTGTACTATTTTGTGGATCTCTACCACTAACAATTTCTGTTTGTACCTGTTCTTTTTTACAGGCAAAAAGAAAGATTGAAATAATTATAAAACCAAGTTTGGTGATACGGGTAAATGTGTGTTGCATATATTTTCGAAAATAAAAAAATCAGCGCACATTTTTAAATAATGCAGGTATAAAATGCATCGCTTGTAACGCCATGTAAGTGATGCAGTGATTGAACAGATGATAAAAAGTGCGAATCATCCGTTAATGGAAATGCGTAAAAAATATGGTACAGACATGCTCGG
>JAFBAF010000336.1 GCA_019247895.1 Parafilimonas sp.
GGAACGCCGAGATAAGTAATATTGAAATTGGTTTGATCTCTGTGTTTCCATCCGCATCCTTCTTCAGTATAATAATCTTTTGTATCATCTGCATTCACAATAGCATCAATTATATTTTTCGGAACAAGCAATGGTCTTGGTGTGTATTCATAGATCTTTCCCTTGTCATCACAATTTTCATCAAGGCATTTTGCAATATTTAAAGTTTGTATATCAAATAATAAAATCAATACCCTGTCAATGTTATTATCAGCTTTCTTATCAGCGTCTATCAAAACACTTTTTGGCACTTCGGTTTCTGCATCATACTCATCCTGCGTTATCAACTCGTAAATGGTGGTGTTAGCAGGAATATTCAACTCACTGAATGGTTCAAAATCCTGTAATCGCGTAAACTTTCGTTTGTATGTGTAAGGAACAGGTTGTTTAAAAACAATCAAATATCCTGCTGATGTAATCGCAATTCCATCATCAATCATTACCATCGCGTTATTTCCGCCTGCCGATGTCCATGAAAAAGTTAAGCCACATACAATACCGCTGCCGATAAGTTTGTTACGTGTATATCGTTCCTGTTCGTATAAATAAGCAGCGAGATTATTAAGATGACTGAAGGTTAGCACCTGGTTTGGCTGGAAAAAAGGCATGCTGCTTATAGGATCAATTAACTGGAGTGACATAGGCTTTAATTAAAATGTTCCTAATATTGTTTGATTAAGTATTACAGGATTATCGGTTGAAGGATTATCACAATCATGCAAGTGCCCTTCCGGATAAACATTGCTTAGCGTATTGATTGTTATAATTAAATTATTGAGCAATTGATTCAGCTTTTGGATATCTGGTTTATATTTTTTATTTTCTCTGAACCATTCTGTATAAGCATCCTCAAAGCGGTTCATATCATACATACTTACCCAGCAAAATTTTGGAAGTATATGCACTGGCACTTCCCGATGAATAGTGCTTTCTGCAAAATTTCTGAAATCAATATTGCGAAAACGATCTGTCCAGTATGGAAGTATTACGCTTATCCTGAAAGAATAATAATCTGTCTCCGGGCAATCACAAGCGGTGTTTAATGCTGCGCAAAGCGGAAAGAAATTATCAAGTTCAGGACTCTGTATTTTATTTGCAAAGGGCAACGGCCGTAATAATATATGTTCAATTACATGCATGCCTTCATCAAGAAATGCTTGTTTGATTAACTCAATTGCTTTTTGCGCAGCAGGCTTGGTTGTATAAACAGGCGTCGAGGTTGCAAAGATCGCAGCTGCATTAGGGTCTTGTTTTATTTCAACGTGGAAACCACCGCTAACTGCTTTTACTTTAAAATAAATATTACTGTTGTTCTCATCGTTTTCATCTATAATTAATGGAACAATGTTTTCCATTGCAGCAAATGCTTCTTTTTCGGAAGAATAAGTACCGGTTGAGATCAACTGGTGAGTTGCATTATACTGAAGTATAAATTGAAAATTTGAGCCGTTTGGCTGAACAAAAAATTTATTTAATGCAAGATTTGAACTATTGCTGGTATTCATTCCAAGCATCGCACTTGTTCTTTTTTGCAATCCTGTTGCATTGGCAGCTACAGGAATTGATTGTGCATCATATTCCAGCGTTTCATCGATTGATAAAGTTTGAGGTTTAGGAAGAGGTGCATCGCAATTAACCTCATCGCAACATTTACAAAATTGCCCTTTACCGCGATTATAACTTAGTACATCGTACTCCGCTAAAAATTTAAATTTATCGTCTGCAATTTCCTGTGCTGTTTTTTTGTGTTTGCTCTCCAACACATCGCCGGTAAACTTGTACATCATAGCAGCATAGTCAGTAAAATTTTCTGAAAATCTTGCAAGCAGGTGATCAAGGAAACGGTTTCTTCTTTCAAAGTTATCGTTAGCCGGCTGAATAAAATCTGCCAGTTTTGAAACGTAAGCGTTGTTCTTTACGTTAATAAAATTTATCCATTCTTCTATGTAAGAATTTTCTTCATCAATGTTTTTCGATGCAATTAAAGCAGGTGTTGCAAAATTTGTTAACAGAGCTTGTGTACCATAAAAGTTCAAC
>JAFBAF010000014.1 GCA_019247895.1 Parafilimonas sp.
ATTTATTGCAACAGGATTGTTAGGTTTTATTTTATTGATAGCATGGCTGCTTGCATACATCAAACCATCACAATCAAGAAAATTATCTGCGCAGGAATTTGCTTATATCACTCAAGACAATCAAAACATCACCACACAAAAAATTTCTTTTTTTAAACTCTTTCGTTACAAGCAGGCATGGATATTTGCTATAGGAAAATTCTTTGCTGATCCTATTTGGTATTTTTTTCTCACATGGCTGCCTACATTTTTTAATGATAATAAAATGCTTTCTCAAAAGCTGCAGTTAAGCAGTTTCGGTTTTACTTTTTTTATTATTTATTCAGTGTCTGATGCAGGCAGTATTTTTTTTGGCTGGCTTGCCATGCGATTTATAAAAATGGGGTTTTCAGAAAATCGTGCACGCAAAACAACGTTACTTATTTGTGCTTTATGTGTAACACCAATTTATTTTGCATCTGTTACGCATAGTTTATATGTAGCGATTGCTTTGATTGCATTAGCGGCTGCTGCACACCAGGGATGGAGCGCGAATATGTACGCCTTGCCAGCTAATTTATTTCCTTCACAATACGTGGCATCAGTTACAGGTTTTGGCGGGATGATAGGAACGTTAAGCGGTATTTTACTCGCGGCTTCAACAGGTTTTATTGTTGCAAAATTCGGATATCAGCCAATGTTCATTATTGCAAGCTGCAGCTATCTTATTGGCTTAATCATCATTCATCTTATTATGCCAAAACTTAAGCCGGTTATCTTATAATATTATAAGTTCAGTCTGCACACCTTTCAATCAAGCCATTATTCTTGTTCAATCAAGTTTTATTCCTGTTCATATACATTGATTGCATATTGTTTTTTATGTAAAGCATTTTTACAAAACAAAAATCAAACATGAAAAAAGTATTAAATGTTATGGCAATTGCAGTGATAGTATTCGCATCGTGCATGAAAGACAGCAGCTCGCCTCAAAACAATGGCAACAACAGTAATTCAACTACCATAACCGGAGAGTTTATTATCACAAAATTTACAGATAATAATCCTAATGAAGACAAAACAGCAAGTTTTAGTGATTATACGTTTACGTTTACCGCCGATGGCAAAATTGTAGCTACTAAAAATGGTGTTGCTGTGCAAGGCAGCTACTCAGAAAAACCCTCTCATGAAGGCGAAGGCGCAAAACTGACAATAAATTTCAGCGATGCGCCTTTAAATGAATTGAATAAAAGCTGGCAGGTTGATTTGCTCTCTGACAATGCCATTCATTTAAGTGATGATGATGCTGCATCTAATGAAGTATTGGAATTTACGGCGCAGTAAAACTATATTTCGATCTTGTTATGCTGGTCTGATTTGTGCACGTTGTTTTTAATAACTCCATCCAATTCATCAGCTTCTTTTTTAGCAAGCGTTAATAACTCAGTCACAAACTGGTCTTGCTTTTTATTTTCAAGAATCATAGTCAGCAAGCTTTGAATATTTGTAAGCGGCCGCCTTACAATATGTGCCTGCGTAAATGATATTTCTCTTAACGCAGTGTTTTGTCCTTCTATCTTTTTTATTGCGGGAAGAAATATAAATCTTACTTCTATAAAAATTAAAAGAATAGAAACACAGATGATAGATATTTCTTTACGCTGAAAGTTTTCTACTTCCTGGTTGGAAGCTCCGCTTAAGTTGTTGCTGAAATTATCCAACTGTTCCAAATAATGATTTTCGGTATTTAAAAGTGCAATAAAATTTGTAGCACTGTCGTTTGAAATGTTTTTGCCTAATTCCTTAAAAAAATTGATATAACCGATATCAAGCTTGTGATACTCGGATATCATATCTTCTTTCAGTGGTGCAACATTTAGGTTCTGATCGCCATACAACAATACATGTTGCAACTGTGTAAATGAATTTATAAGGCTATCAAGCCGCAAACCTGTTATTTTACCTTCAAGATTATCAGCAGCTATATAGTTTACTATTTTTTGAGATAAGCTTCTTTGCGCAGAAGTTACTTTCATTAAAGTGCTATTCAATTTTAAGCGGTTGGAAGAAGTAACAATAAAAACGCAGGAGAAGGAAAGCAAAATGAATACTGAAATTGTCATTATAGCTAACGGACGCAACAAAAATCTTCTCTGCTCAGAAGGCAACTTCATACCTGGATATTGGTTTTTCAACAATTGATAACGCTAAAAGATGATAATTAGTATTCAGGTTTCAGCGTTTGACGAACTATTTGAAACTACCCCACTTCAAGTGCTAATATTTAATTTTTTGCATGCAAAAAATTTTAACTGCAAATAAATATTTATTTAATTACGTGGAAATGAAATGATTCGTTCAATCATTATAAATGCATTAATTCGTTTCTAACTTTTATTTTTGATGCATGCAAAGCAATAATCTTAAATCGCAGTTCTTAATAAATCCTGGCGTTACTTATTTGAATTTTGGTTCTTTTGGCGCATGTTCAAAACCTGTTTTTGAAGATTACCAGCAATGGCAATTTAAACTTGAACAGGAAGCTGTGCAATTCATAACAGTTGAAGGACCAAAGAATTTGAAAAAATCGAGAGAAGCAATTGCACATTATATAAACTGCAATGCAGATGATGTTGTGTTTGTAACAAATCCTTCATACGCTATTAATATTGTTGCGAAAAGCTTTCCATTAAAACAAGGCGATGAAATACTCAGTACAAATCTTGAATACGGTGCATTAGACAGAACATGGAATTATTACTGCAAAAAAGCAGGCGCAAAATATATTCGGCAACCAATAACATTGCCTGCAGCTTCAAAAGAAAAAATTATTGAAGATTTTTTTAAAGGATTAACTGAAAATACAAAAGCAATTTTCATCAG
>JAFBAF010000062.1 GCA_019247895.1 Parafilimonas sp.
ATTAAAAATTATGTGCATTATGGGAGTAAATATGCCAATGCGTTTTGGTGGCAGGCTACCTTATCAATGTATTATGGTGATGGCGACAATATTGTTTTTCGACCTTTAGTTGCATTAGATGTTTGTGCGCATGAATTTGGTCATGGGATTACGCAATCTACAGCAGGTCTTGCGCCTGGATATCAGGAATCAGGTGCTTTAAATGAAGGCTTTAGTGATATTTGGGGAGCATGTGTAGAACATTGGGCTGCTCCAAGTAAACAAACATGGTTAATTGGTGAAGAGATTATGGCAAATGGTTCTGATTGTTTAAGGAATATGCAAAATCCGAAAGACCCACTAGCTGGCGAAGGACAACACCCGAATACTTATCACGGACAGTTTTGGGATAATAATAGTGAACCTCATAATAATTCGACTGTACTTAGTCACTGGTTTTATTTGCTTTGTCAAGGTGGAAGTGGTACAAATGATATAGGCAATATTTATACTGTTAATGGCATAGGAATTAACAACGCACAGTTGATTGCATATAGAACTGAAGCTTTTTATTTAAACTCATCAGCTAACTACTCAGCCGCAAGGACTACTACAATTCAAGCGGTAAGAGATTTATTTGGTACTGGCTCATGTTCTGAAATTTCAGTTACTAATGCCTGGTATGCAGCAGGGGTTGGAGGACAATATACAGGAGGTACTATACCTGTTATAAATGGACCATCTGCAATATGCTACAATAGCACTGCAACATATACTTTATCGAATGTTACTAATGGAGCAACAGTTACATGGAATGCATCAAATGCATATAGAACTGTAACGCCTTCTGCTGACGGACTTTCTGCTACAGTTAAAAACATTACTACAACCAGTACGCCATCATCAATTTCTGTTTCAGTTAATGGATGTTCCGGTCAATTATCAAACAGTATTTCAATAGCTTTAGGCACACCTTATATTGCGGGAAGTTATACTAACACGTTTGACAACAGTAATAATCCGCTTGGGTTTTATCCGGGAGTTACTAATCCTGCTTGTACCGGATATTATATAAACACAAATATGGAAATAACCGGAGCATCTGGAATTCCGAATGTTACATGGAGTAAAGTTAGTTCGAGTGGAGTTGTAAATTTTACTCAAACTGGAAATGATATACGGTTCTATTTATTCACCGATAATGAAAATGTAGTGTTCCAATTAGCTGCCCAGGATGCTTGTGGCACAGCTACAAAACAATTTAAATGGCAAGCAAGCACATGCAGTGGTGGCAGTGGAGGCGGAAATTGCTTTGCTTATGATGTATCTCCAAATCCTACTGATGGAGATGTAAATGTTGATGTCGAAAATATTATTCCACCTTGTAATATAGAAGGATTAAATACACAACAAGATTTGAATAATTTATTAATAACGGAATTAAGAGTGTATGATGTTGCACAACACTTGAAAAAACATCAAAAAATTAATGGAGTAAAACATATTAAATTAGATTTAAGCAGTTTAACAAATGGCGTTTATTACTTAGAAATAATAGGTAACAGCGGACACAAGGAACATCGATTAATTTACAAGAGATAATGATAAAAGGGGCTGAAATTTTGCCCCTTTTTCTTTTGTTATACCAGAAGAATTTACTTCGGCAATGCCTTTTGCATGAAAGATGAAAAATCATTTTTTAATTGTGCGAGTGATGGCTTATTGATATAAACCATGTGGCCTGCTTCATAAAAAGTGAAATGCAGGTTTTGCCTGATGTCTTTTTTTAAGAACATGTGCGCTACAACATTTTCTGTTGCAAAATATGGAGTTGCCATATCATAATATCCTTGCGCAATCCAAACTTTTAAATAAGGATTTTTGGTCATTGCTTCACGCAAAGATTCTGCGACATTTAAATAACGGTCATTGCTTAAAGGCCAGTAACCAACGCGGCCGGTTAAAATTTCATAAGGCAATTCACTGTCAAATTTTAATTCGCGTTTTATATAATCGTTTACTGCCGCTGCAAAAGGCCCATAAATCGTTTTGTCATAACTCGGGTCATATTCATATTCTTCGCCGGCCTCGTCGTAATCATAACCTGTAAAGCGTGAATCTAACCTGCCAACAGTTAAGCCTGAATCTCTTAATAATTCTTTATTGAATCTGCCAACATATAAACGCAGGTTTGATTGAAGAATATAATCTTTTGATAAGCCTGTATATTGATGCAGTTTATCAGCGATCTGATTTTTTTCTGCATCGGTTATTGCATCACCTTTTAATAATGCTGATGCATATTCATTCATTGAAAAATTTTCTACTTCCGCCAATAAAGATTTCAGATCGGTGTATTGCGGAGATAATTTATGATGATACCACGCAGTAGCTGCAAACGTTGGTAATTGCAAAGGGAACGGACGATCATTACCGCGGTCTGTTTCATCAGCACCAAAATCAAGAATAGCAGAAATCAAAACAACACCATTCAAATACATGCCATACCGCTCCTGCAAATAATTAGCAACACCTGCAGAGCGGGTAGTGCCATAACTTTCACCGCCAATGAATTTTGGAGAGTTCCACCTTGCATTTTTGCTTGTGTACAGGCGAATGAAATCTCCTACAAAACGAGTATCATTTTCATAGCCGGTAAATTCATCTTTATCATGGCCATGTGCCGGACGTGTAAATCCCGTCATCATCGGGTCAATAAAAACAATATCTGTTTTATCAAGCCATGTATTTTCATTATCAGTATAAGCAAATGGCGGTTGCAGCATTTCTCCTTTATCGCTCAATACAACTTTTTTTGGCCCGATGGCGCCCATGTGCAACCACACAGATGAAGAACCTGGTCCTCCATTATATGCAAACAATAAAGGACGTTTTGAAACATCTTTTCCATCTTTTGTATATGCAATAAAAAATACTTTTGCTAAAGATGAATCGTTCTCATTTTTCATTATCATGAACCCCGTAGTTGCTGTATAATTGATTGTTACATCACCAATTTTCATTTGGTGTTTAGTAACTACCATACTTTTATCATCGGTTGTTTTGTCTTGCGCGTTTGCAATTGCAACAGTAAAAATTACAAGCAGAGCAATTAGTTTTTTCATATCAATGTTTGAATTAAAATCAGCTAAGATAAAAGAATATCATTGTCCCTATTGTATGCCAGCTACCGACACGCTGCTATTCGAGGAGACTTTTCAGAAATTTTTTTAATATAAATCTTCATAGATTTATTTTTATGTAAAATCTAACTAATGCTTACAGAAATACCCTATTCTTGGCAACTGCTCATTAATATAGGATGTAATATTTTAGCATCTGGCATTTTCATCTTTTTGCTTTTATGGCTTGGTAAACCCAAATTCAACATTTCGTGTTTTATATGTGCAATGCCAGAAACAAACCCCGAGTTTAACAAAGGAAAAGATAACGTTATAAAATATACCATGAAGATTGTCAACAAATCTATTTTTCATGCTTTTGATACAGATTTTGAATTAAGATTAATGTCTCCAACTTTTCATACAGCTGCGCATAGTAATCTTATGATAATTTCACTTCCAGCAAGAGCTGCTAAAATGAAACACATTCCCAGATATAGAAAAAATTATAAAGACAAAGACCCTTTCGCTTTATTTGCAAATTTGATTCATACGACAGAAGATCTAAGAAGTTTTTTAAACGTCCCAGAAAATTATTTAGAATTAAAAGTTACTGTAAGACACGGTTTAACTGGTTTGGCTGATACATTTATTCAAACATTTTCAAATCCAGATTGTATTAAACCAAATCATAAATTTGGATTCGGTAAACGGTTAGATGTTATACCGTTTAACGAAGGAGTTTAACAGTTTGTAAATATTTTGTAATTTTTTTTTCGTTTAATATATATTGCATAATATTTGTCCAACTAACTAACAAAAAAGGAACTTTATGAAAAAACTGCTCTCTGTTAACCTTGATGGTGATGCAGGCAACTAATTCAAAAACTAAGTTTTAACTTTAAAACAGAGCCTCTTAATTGAGGCTTTGTCGTTTCTAAACAAAGCCGCCATAATAAGGGTATATTAATAAGAAGAAGCTTTATTACTTGCTTCGTTTAAAATCACCGCGCTTCCAGGCTTGTATAAATTCAGCCCACGCAACAGGATTGAATATATTTTGTGGTGGCAATTGTCCTGAGTAATATGATCTTGCCGCTTGCTGCCTTATTTGCGTATTCATTGCTTCACCACCATCGGCCGGCAACACCGTCATTAAAGCTTTACGGGTTGCTTCATCATTATTCTTTCGTGCAATTTCCAATGCATCAGCAGGTACTTGTGTGTTTACGAAATCCCTTTCAAATTGAGCACGTGATGGTCTTGGTCTTAAAATGGTAGCGGGTAAATAAGCTGTATCATTTACCATTAATTGTATTACGCCGTATTGATTGCCTTTTAGTGTATCAGGAATAGTTATACTCCTGTCTTTAAACCCTATGCTTGAGAAACGAATCCTGTCGCCTTTTAAAA
Source organism: Parafilimonas sp. (assembly GCA_019247895.1). Lineage (GTDB taxonomy): Bacteria > Bacteroidota > Bacteroidia > Chitinophagales > Chitinophagaceae > Parafilimonas. The sequence goes on from JAFBAF010000062.1 coordinate 4,515, forward strand.
CAACAATTGAAAACACACCCTGGTCATTTGTAATTGTTCCCCGCCCGGTACCTTCAACAATTACGCTTGTTGCATCTAATCCGCGCAAACTGTCGGCGCTCATTACAACGCCGTATAACTGCACAACAGAATCCTGTCTTGTTTGTGCTTTGCTGATCAATGAAAAAAATATCAATCCAAAAAAAAGGAAATATCGTAAAGGTCTATTCATCTGCCTGAATCAATTTATGCAAAGAAAAATAATGCTGAACAAAATAAACCATGCAGGCAATTAACTTTGCAGCCGCATAAATGTTTTAACAAAATTATGGATGATGACAGAAAATGAAATTTTGAAAGCTTTAAGTGTTGTGCAGGAACCTGATTTGCAAAAAGATTTGGTTACACTAAACATGGTAAAAGATATTTCAATAAATGATAATGTTGTTTCTTTTACGATTGTATTAACTACGCCGGCTTGCCCGCTAAAAGAAAAAATAAGAACGGATTGTATTAATGCAATTCAAAAGATAGATGAAGGAATTGTGGTAAATGTAAACTTCACTTCGCATACAACAAGTAAAAGAATAGACCCAAAAACTATTTTGCCGCGTGTAAAAAATATTATTGCTGTTGTAAGCGGAAAAGGTGGCGTTGGAAAAAGTACGGTAGCTGCAAATCTTGCTTTAGCATTAGCACAACACAATGCAAAGATCGGTTTAATGGATGCAGATATTTACGGTCCGAGTGTTCCGATCATGTTTGGAGTGCGTGGCGAACGGCCAATGATGCACGATGTAAATGGCAAAGGAATGATTATACCATTAGAACGTTTTGGTATTAAACTGATGAGCATTGGTTTATTAGTTGATGAAAAGAGTGCTGTTGTTTGGCGCGGCCCCATGGCAAGCAGTGCCATCAAACAATTTGTAACAGATGTTGATTGGGGCGAACTGGATTATTTAGTTATAGATATGCCGCCGGGAACGGGCGATATTCATTTAACATTAATGCAAACGGTGCCTGTAACCGGCGCTGTAATTGTAACAACGCCGCAACCTGTCGCGCTGGCTGATGCAAAAAAAGGTATTGCAATGTTTGCGCAGGCTCAATTAAATATTCCTATTATAGGTTTGGTTGAAAATATGGCTTACTTCACTCCTGAAGAATTACCCGGCAATAAATATTACATTTTTGGAAAAGAAGGAGGCAAGCGCTTGGCTGAAGAATATGATCTGCCGTTTCTTGGCCAGATTCCTTTGGTACAAAATATTCGTGAAGGCGGTGATGAAGGTATTCCTGCTATGATGGGCGACGATGAAATTTCGCGCAATGCATTTGAAAATGTTGCGGCAATTGTTGCAAGAAGCATATCGATGTTCAATGCAAATTTCACTGAAGAAAAAGTTGCCGAAGTTGTGGATTGAGTTGTTTAAATTGAAGATTTAAATTGAACCGGCAGGTTGATATAACATTAAACTTTAAACATCAAACTGTTTGTATTAACAAACCTAAACTTAAACCAAACTTCAACTAATCACACAAAACCAACTGTTCATCCACGTTAAAAGTTGTTTTACCGATTAATGGTTGCAAGTAATTACCATTCATGAGTTTCTTTGTACCATTAATAAAACAGGAACCATATTATTCACGATCCTGCAAGCAATTTTGCAGACCAATGTTTTTACAAAATGAGATAAAAGTTTTTTAAGAAAAACTGTTCCCGCCTAACCAAATAATCGTTACATGGCTAACCCATGTAATAACTAATAAAAATATTGACATGAAAAAATTATTACCATTACTTAGCGCATTTGTTTTTTTAGCGTTTACATCAAAAGCCCAAAATATAACTGGCGTTGTAAAAGATGCAGAGGGCAAGTTTTTAACCAATGCAAGTGTTTCTTTATTAAATGCGAAAGATTCATCGCTTGTAAAGCTTGCTGTTACCAATACTTCAGGAGAATATCATTTTCAAAATATAAAAGATGGCCGCTATTTAGCCAGAGCAAATTATGTTGGCTATACACTTTCTTACTCCCCCGTATTTGAAGTTTCAGGAAGCGGTGATGTAAATGTTGCCGCTATTTCTCTTAACAAAAATAGCAGCACTTTAAAAGAAGTAACAGTTACTGCACAAAAACCAATTG
>JAFBAF010000066.1 GCA_019247895.1 Parafilimonas sp.
TACAAAAGTGATTAAAGAATAATTCCGGGAAATATGATTAATTCAACGGGTGACAATTGTCACCCGTTTTTTATTTTTAAACCAATTAATGTGAGGCATAATTGGTGGGCAACATTTTTGAATAATGTTTACTATGAAAAAAAGAAATTTCAGTCCCTAAACCTGGAATAAAAGACCCTAAAAATAAAAACAGATATGGTGGTACCGGCGAAGGAAGTTTGACAAGTGGCAGCCGGGGAGGAAGTGGTCATGGCACCAGAAGTGGCGGCTCTCCAGGAAGTAATGGTGGCAGATAGCTTTAGCTACAACCCACCATTAGCTTTTCGTAAAGTTGTTATCATTTGCGTTCGGCAAAACCTTCTTCTTTGTTTGCCTTACTGTTTTTTGTGTCGATATTCCAGCCGCTCACCAAAACGTAAGGCGAAGCATTTTCAGCATCTTTGTTTAAATAGCTGCATTCAATAGTTCTGCTTTCGCCGGGGGCTAATGAAATATAATTATCAGAAAAAATAACTGGCAAAATATCGTCTTCGTTTTTATTTTTCAATACACGCACATGCACAAAAAATGCAACTGTTTTACCCGTGTTAGTTATTGTTATTTTATGTGATGTTTCGTTTTCTTTTTTGTTTGCAGAATGTTCAACACTTATTGTTGTTGATGGCATTTTTTTTAAGGCACTAAAATCAGTGTAGGCAGATTGTGGCGTATAAAACCATTTTGATTTTTTCCAATTCAATTCATCATCTTTCTTGCTTAGCCAATACCAGTTAATGCTTTGTGTTTTATTGCCCGCATCTTTTAATTCAAGCCTTAAAAAATAAACATTCGATAAACCGCTAATTGGTGGAATAGCAAAACATTTCTGTGTTCCGTCTTCATCAACACTTGTTGCAATTGTATTTGAATATTTGTTGGCGCCATCTAAATTATATACATCCGCTTTTACCGTTAAGGCTTCATATTTTTTTAAGTAAGAATTAATGATATCAACTTCATCGTCCTTATAAGAATACATTACATGCAAAGGCTCCATGGATTTTTTCATACCGAAATATGTGCCCGCAGGATAGAGATAATAATCATACGTGTGCCATATCAAACTCGGCCACGGGTTTGCGCCCATCCATTGCACAACGCCTGTGGCTGTATTGTATTTGTGCAAGCCGTACGCTTCCATCATAGCTCGGTTGCCTTCATAATTTTGAAGTTGTGCTTTTGCTATATAATCAAACATGTTTGCTGGCTTCCCATAACGATTATATAAAGCACTGTCAAAGATTTTTGTATTGCCAAATTCCATTGTTCCGCAGTGGTACAACCAATAAGTACTAGTATTTGAGATAGAATCTTTCGGTAAGAATTTTATTAAGCTTTCATACGGAGGAATGGCAGGGCCGGGAGAAATTTCTGTTGCAAAACTCCATGCACCACCATATTTATTTGAATCGGTTTCCCAATAAACTGGCGGAACCCAATCATAAGGCCCATCCATTTTTACACCACTAAAACCACTCACTTTCGATTTACTTGCATCTGCAGTTGAGAGAGTTGGGTTAGGCCAGTTTAGCTGGTCTTCGATATTTAAATAACCTCTTTCAACACTGGTATCACGTGGCGGCATGTCGCTGCCATTCAGCCAAACAAAAACGCAGGCTTTATTTCTTAACCATAACATCATGCTGCTATCCGAAGACATAGCAACTGCACGTTCCGCATCATCCCAATTTTCAGGATATTGCCATGCACCGCAACACATCCAGCCTGTCATCACCATTAAACCTTCTCTGTCGCATACGTCATAAAAATTGTCATCTTCAAACTTGCCTTCGCTGCGCACAATGTTCATGTTCATGTCCCGCACTAATTTCAGTTCCTGCTCGTCCCTTTTTAAAGAATGACGTTGAAAAATATCAGGCGACCACGCCCCGCCACGCAACATAATTGGTTTGCCATTAATAATAAATTCCCTGGATTGATTATTAATAAGTTTTGACGCTACTTCACGAATACCAAAATTCTCGGCAATGCTGTTGCTTGTTTTATCATCAACAACAGAAGATAATTTAATGCGATTTAAATCAGGAGCTCCATATTGCCACGGCCACCAAATTTTTGGATTGCTTATATTCAATTGCGTATAATCACTTGCATTAAAACTGATCTGCTTTTTTTCGTTTGGTTGGAGTTGTATTTTCTGTTCAAAATTTATATCATCATTTATCCTTCCTTTTATAACTGCATTTTGCGTTTCACTGGTATAATTTGTAACAATAGCATAAACGTTTAAATGTGCAACAGCCAATGAAGACTGGTCGAAATGAGTTGTTACCAAAGGATATTCAACACCAACTTTATTATATGTTTTTATCTCAACATTATTTACAATGCCACCGTTATAATCCGGCGGATAATGTATCCAGTCAGCATAATCAATTGCGAGATCACCATTTTGTTTATTCGGATTATAAGGCCGCGATATTTCTATTGCCAAAACATTCTTGCCATCATAATTTATTGCATTAGTAACATCAAGCTCAAATATTCTGAACGGACCTTTTATCTGCATTGAATCGGCGACTAAATTTCCATTCAACCAAACATTCGCTTTGTAATTGATGCCGTGTAATTTGAGAATAACATTTTTATTTTTTTCGGATGCAGACAAACTGAATTCTTTTCTAAACCACCATGTATGATTTAATTTTTCATCGGCCAGTTTTTCAAAGTTTTTTCCGTAAAAAGGATCAAAATTGTAAAAATGATTTGCAAGCAAACCCGCAATAATGGTTGAAGGCACTGTAACCGGATACCAGTTGCTCGCATTAAAATCCGCATTTGAAATTTTATCACCTTTTGTTTTGTCGGTTATTGATGATTGCATGCGCCAGTCATCATGCAAGATCATACTAAAATTTTCTGTTTTAGTTTGACTAAAAGAAAACTGGAACAGAATTAGGAGAAGGGCAATTACAGATATTTTTTTCATATAGATATTAATTAAAATTATTTTTCAGCATCATAGTACAATGCAGCAGCGCCAAGTATTCCACTATTTTGTAAAGAAGAAATTTCAATGATCAAACGTTCAGCAGATTTTGAATACACACATGTCTTTATACGCTTCCACATTGCTTCTTCAAAATATGAATACGCATAACGTACAGAACCTCCTAATACAATTAATTGTGGATCGTATGTGTACATAATCATCTTAATGCAGTTTCCTAAATGCTCACCCAATTCTGCATACAACTGTAATGCCTGCGTATCTTGTTGCTGCGCTTTTTCAAACACAAATTCACCTTTTAATCCATACACATTTTCAAAAAAAGAACCGCTGCAATAGTATTCATATATTTTATCGAGATATTCTGCAGTTCCAAATTCACCGGCGCCGCAATTATATCCGGGGTATAATTTTTTATTGATAATAATGCCGGCGCCAACACCGGTTCCAATAGCTAAACCAATCATAGAATTATAACCTTGTCCTTTACCAAAATAATATTCGCCCAATGCAAAACAATTCGCATCATTATTTACAAACACAGGAATATTATAGCGCTCCTGCATATACTTTTTTATATGCACTTCTTTCCATGAAGGAATATATTGCACATCATAAACAATTCCTTCTTCAACGTCAACCACACTTGGTACGCCAATGCCAATTGCGATTATATCATCACTTATTAATGCATCTGTTAAAGCAAATACATCATCTAAAACTTCTTTTTCTGTACCATTGCTTCTAATGCGTTGCGATTTTATTTCTGAAAGTTTCTGTTCCTGCACAACTGCACCACGAATATTTGTAGCACCTAAATCAATACCGATAATTTTTTCTTTCGCCATTATGAAATTTCTTTCTTATCAAAAATTGTTTTGTTAGTAATGAGCGGTTTTG
>JAFBAF010000134.1 GCA_019247895.1 Parafilimonas sp.
TTGTTTTTTTTGATGATTGCTGGAATCCAACATATCATGCCGGCAAACAACCTGAACCGAAAGTTGGTATACATAATTCAGGATGGATAAGAGACCCCGGGCAATTGTTATATGATAGTCCTGCCGTTGTAAATTTATTAGAAGCTTATGTAAAAGATATTCTTGTAACATTCGCACATGATAACAGAATTTTTATGTGGGATTTATATAATGAACCAGGCAACTCTGATTACGGTAATAAAAGTTTGCCATTACTGCAAAGCATTTTTACATGGGCAAGAACAATTAATCCTGATCAACCTTTAACAGCAGGCGTTTGGAACAGCAAGCTTTCAGATTTGAATACATACCAATTAGCAAACTCTGATGTAACAAGTTATCACGATTATCATCCTTTGAAAGTACATCACAAAACAATCGATACATTGAAAAAATATGGCAGACCATTAATTTGTACCGAATATATGGCAAGACCACGCAACAGCACATTCTTTACCATTATGCCTTTACTAAAAGAAAATAAAATTGTTGCTATTAACTGGGGATTAGTTGCAGGCAAAACAAATACAAAATATGCGTGGGATACTCCTATGCCGGGCGGCGAAGAACCGAAGGTTTGGTTTCATGAAATTTTCAGGCCTGATGGAACTCCGTATGATAAGAAAGAAACTGATTTCATTAAATCATTAACTGGTAAAAAATAAACACCAACCTGCGACTGGCTTCTTGTGCATACACTGGTGAAGCTGAAAGGCGCATACAGATGAAATTTTATAGTTGGGGTCTTGGGTTTCAAAACAATAATACAAATTGGGTAAGCAAGTATTCAATTCCCAATCTCAGTCTTTGCTTTATAGTTGAAATAAAATACAGATAAGTAAAACCCTAAAGAATTTTACAAGTGCAAAAAAATTATATTGCCCATTTCCTATAAGAGCGGTGGTTAAAGGCACAGGCTTTGATATATTCTTCTCACCGGATAACACAAGCGGGCCCGTTGCTAGCCAAATTTTATTCTGATACATTTTGCAATTTATTTAATTCAACAGTTTGTGCACAAGTGTTACCTGAAAGAAATTATACATTAACTATAGAACAAGTGTTAACATTTAAGCCCCTAAAAAATTACCCTAAACCCTTTTTAAAAAAGCTACTATGAAAAAGATTTTGATTCCGTTTCTTATTGTGGCATTTGCAGCCTGTAAAAAAGATTCATTTGTTTCACAAAAAAAAGTTGCTTCAATAAATTCGAGTATTACCACGGCTACTTCTTTGTTGCAACTGGTTTATAGCGACAGTATGTATGAACTGACCGGCGTTGCTGTGTCAAAAACCGGTCGCATATTTACTAACTATCCTTTATGGAATTCACCACATAAATATGATGTTGCTGAAATAACATCACAAACAACAAACAGCCCTTACCCAAATACATGGGCAAATAGCTGGAATAATGGTGAAGATGGTTTATTAAAATGGGTTTGTGTGCAGGCTGTGTATGTTGATAATGATGATTATTTATGGGTTGTCGATCCTGCGTCACCTTATATGAAAGGTGTTTATGAACACAGTTATAAATTGGTGAAGTTTAATCTCTCAACAAACAAGCCGGAAAAAATTTATTACTTCAATTATGTAGCGGATGAAAACAGTTATGTAAATGATGTGCGTGTTGATACAAAACTGAATTATGCTTATCTCACAAATTCAAATGAAGGCGGAATTTTTGTGATTGATCTTAACACCGGAAAAATCCGGCAGGTTTTGCAGGGCAATTACTCCGTGATTGCAGATCCCGATTATCATTTTAAAATTGATGGTAAAGAACTTAAACAAAATAATGCGCCTGTTAAAATAAACTCTGATGGCATTGCACTAACACCTGACGGTTCTTATCTCTATTACAAGCCGCTAACAGATAATAAACTTTATCGCATTCAAACAAAGTACCTGAGAAATGAAAATCTTTCCGCGGCAAAGCTCGGTTCAAAGGTTGAATATCTCGGGAAGTTTACAACAACTGATGGAATGATAATTGACAAACAAGGTAATTTATATATGGGTGATCTCGAGAATTACCGTATTATGAAAATTACGCCCGACCTTAAAATGCATGAATTGGTGAAAAGTAATTTGTTAAGCTGGCCGGATAGTTATGCTATTGCAAATGGATATTTATATGTGAGTTGTTCGCAATTGCAAAAACAACCAAAGTATAATACTGCATCACCGCAATGGCCGCCGGCAACACCATTCACTATTTATAAAATCAAATTATAATTCATTTTAAAATCAAATTAATAATCTCTTAAATAATACATTATGTTTTACCATGTAAAAGAACTTCAATTTAATGCAAGAGTTTCTAAACCAGACCCTGCGTTTGCAACATTATTGCTTGAACAGTTTGGCGGTGCTAATGGTGAACTTGCTGCTGCATTAAGATATTTTGGCCAGGCATTTGGTGCAAAAAAACCATTTCCGGATAAATATGATTTGTTGATGGATATAGCAACAGAGGAATTCAGCCATCTGGAAATTGTTGGTGCTACAATTCAAATGTTGTTAACCGGCATTAATGGCGATCTGAAAAAAGCAGCTGATGAATCTGAGATCATGCGGTTGCTTGATGGCAAAGCATCCAAAGAAGAAATGATACACCAGGGCATGGTTGCTCCGCAGTTTTTAGTTGGATCAGGCGGCACACCTGCTTATACAAACAGCCAGGGAGTGCCATGGACTGCAGCTTACATTAACGGCGATGTTCAAGGCGATCTTACATCTGATCTGAGATCTGATATTGGCGCTGAAACAAGAGCGAAAATGGTGTATGAATATTTGTTGCAGTTTACTAATGATCCTTATGTAAAAGAAACATTGCGTTTTTTAATGACAAGGGAAGTTGCGCATTACCAAATGTTTGAAGCAGCACTTGCAACAATACAACCTAATTTTCCGCCGGGCACATTGCAGGCAGATCCGCGGTATAGCAATTTATATTTCAATATGTCAACAGGAAATAATTTTACCGGCCCATGGAATGAAGGCACAACTACACAATCTGGCGAAACATTTAAATTTATAGAAGATCCTATTGCGCATGTTATGGAAACAAATGGCTTGATAAGCCAGGAAGCCGATACTAACCGCACCGAAAAAGAAGTGAAAAATTTAGATGAACAATTAAGTAAAGAAAGAAGCGCGGAAGTAAATATGGCTGCACCTATAGGCGCACAACAATGGAATGATGCTGAAATGGAAGCACAGGTTGCAGAAAGAATAACGCAAACAAATGCTGATCCTATACCGGGTGAAGATGCAAGTAAAACAGCAGAAGAAGCACAATCAAAAAAATCTTTGCGCAGCAATGGCACAAGCAGCCGTAAAAGAAAATAATACATCACATCAACAGTTGCAAGCGGGTGTTATTAATATAACATATTATACAGACCCGCTTTGTTGCTGGAGCTGGGCGTTTGAAACCGAATGGCAAAAACTGCTTACACAATTTCAAAACAAAATTACATGGCGGTATTGTATGGGCGGTCTATTGCCGGCATGGAATAATTATCATGATGCAGTAAATTCCATCAGCAGGCCCTTACAAATGGGCCCAATGTGGATGCATGCTTCAAAATTAACTGGTGTAACTATTCGGGATGATATTTGGGTGAAAGATCCGCCGGCGTCATCTTACCCTGCATGTATTGCAGTAAAATCTGCAGCATTACAATCTGAAATTGCAGCAGAAAGATATCTCTTCTTATTGCGTGAAGCATGTATGGTGCATGCAAAAAATATTGCCAGTAAAGATGCATTGCTTGAAGTTGCTGATATATTAAAGACTGAAAATATTCAGTTCGATACAGAACTTTTTCAACAACATTTATTGGGCAAAGAAGGCCGCGAAGCATTTAAAAAAGATTTGCAGGAAGTAAAATATCGCGGCATTAATCGTTTTCCTTCGCTTATTGTAAATAATCAATCTGGTAAAGCAAAACTGTTAACCGGTTATACCACGCATGAAACAGTTGCAGGCGTTTTAAATGAATTGCTTGCAATAAAATCCTAAACACAAAATTTTTTCTACTTTATAGTTATGGTGAATGGAACAATAATGCAGTTCTTTGAATGGTATTATGCTGCAGACGGAAGCCTTTGGAACAACTTTAAAAACGAAATTGATAAGCTTAAAAATCTTGGTATAACAGCAGTGTGGTTGCCGCCGGCATATAAAGGAATGAAAGGCGAAAAATCTGAAGGTTATGATGTATATGATATTTACGATCTTGGAGAATTTGATCAACGCGGCACAATTAGAACAAAGTATGGAACAAAGGCTGAGTACATTAAGGCAATAGATGCAGCGCATGAAAAAGGATTACACATTTATGCTGATATTGTTTTAAATCATATGGGCGGCGCTGATGAAACTGAAAGAGTGCAAGTAAAAAAAGCAAATCCTGAAAACAGGAATGAATATATTTCTGATGTAATGGAAATTGAAGCGGCAACAAAATTTACATTTCCCGGAAGAAATAAAAAGTATTCTTCTTTTGTGTGGGATCATAAATGCTTTACAGGTGTTGATTATGCAAATAATTTGCAGGAAGAAGGTGTATTTGAAATATTAAACGGTTATGAAGGCTGGGAAGAAGTAATAAATAATGAAAAAGGAAACTATGATTTTTTAATGCTTGCCGATATTGAATTTAGAAATGAACATGTAAAAGAAGAATTAAAGCGATGGATAAAATGGTACTATGAAACAACACATTTTGATGGCTTAAGATTAGATGCCGTTAAACATATTCCTGCATATTTTTATAATGAGTGGGTTGATTATATACGCACGGAAATAAATAAAGATTTGTTTATTGTTGGAGAATACTGGTCATCAAATATATTGTTGCTGCAACAATACATCGAGGCAACATCATATAAAATGAGTTTGATGGATGCACCGCTGCAAGCACGTTTACATAAAGCATCAGAATGCGGCAATGAATTTAATTTTTCGGAAATATTTAATGATACATTGGTTGCACAAATTCCGCAACTGGCAGTAACGTTTGTTGATAATCACGATACACAACCTTGTCAAAGTCTTGAAGCGCCTGTTGCAGCCTGGTTTAAGCCATTGGCTTATGCTTTAATTCTTTTACGTGAACAAGGTTATCCATGTATTTTCTATGCTGATTTATATGGAACTGAATACACGGATAAATCAAATGATGGAACTGAATGTCACATTGTTTTAAATAAAGTACCTGAACTTGAAAAATTGTTATTGCTTAGAAAAGATTATGCCTATGGATTGCAACGTGATTATTTTGATCATGCAAATTGTATTGGCTGGACAAGAGAAGGTATTGATGAAAAAGAATTTTCAGGTTGTGCCGTTGTAATTTCAAATGGTAATGAAGGAATTAAAACTATGAAGATTGGTAAAAAACATGCCGGTAAAACTTTTACTGATTATCTGCAAAAAAATAATAAGGAAATTATTATTGATGAAAATGGTTTCGGAACATTTTATTGTGCCCCAGGTTCAGTTTCTGTATGGGTTGAAAGCAGAATATGAACAATGAAATTATAAGCACCCAATAATATACCCTGAATCAATAAATATTATTTTAATTTCCACCAATTATAATTGTAACCATCAACAGAAAATTGAATTATGTTGTTGGTTATTTTTTTTGAATCGTTGTTTAATAAACTTTGAAGGTTTATTGCATTGCCTTTTAAATTCAATTCAACCTGCTGCGCATCTTTACTTAAATTATGCATAGTAATAATTGATTTTCCGTTCCAATCATAACGCATTGCAATAACATGTTTGTTTTTTGTTTTTATACAATTCCAGTTGCCCCATGTTATTTCAGGAAGCGATTTTCGCAAATGAATCATTTTAATCATCCAGTTAAGTAATGATGCAGAATCTTTTTGTTCTGCTTCAACATTTATATTATGATAACCAAACACACCATCATTAATAACAGGTCTTACTGTATGCATGTTTGTAGAAAATCCAGCGTTAATAGTATCGCTCCATTGCATTGGTGTGCGAACAGCAAGGCGTTCTTTTAAACTCAAAGCACTGCCCATTCCAATTTCATCGCCATATCGAATCATCGGGTCGCCGGGCGAAGCCAGCATTAAACTATAAGCCATGCGCATTTGCTGCTGATTGTTTTTAAACATAGGCGCTAAACGCAATCTAACACCTCTGTCATATAACTGCATATTTTTTTGTGGGCCAAATGCTTCAAATACTTTTTGCTGTTCTTTCTTTGATAATTTTCCCATACCCATTTCATCCTGGTTGCGTAAAAAATTAACCCATGCATTTTGCAAAGGCAAATCTTTCATTTCATTCATTGCATCTTCAAAACGATTTTTGTCATTTGTTGCCAAAGAATAAAATAAACATTGGTCTGCATAAAAATTAAAAATGATATTGAGCTTCTCACCATTTTCACCAAAAAAATCGCTGTTTGTTTTTGGTGAAGTGCTTGCTTCTCCTAATAAAAAATTATTTTGATTAAACGATTGTGTTAACTGCCGCATTTGTTTCAGCAAATCATAATCAAAATCATAATCATCATTTTTTGTTTGCGGTATTTGTGTGAGATAAGTTACTGCATCAATTCTAAAACCTGCAATACCGGTTTGCAACCAAAATTTCATCACTTTAAACAACTCATTTCGCACTTGCATGTTTTGTAAATTCAAGTCAGGTTCAAAATTGTAAAAGCTGTGATTATAATATTCATGCGCAGTTGAATCATATGTCCATATATCTTTTTGCACGCCTTTAAATACAACACCTTCATGCATATTTTTTGGTTTGTCTTTACTCCACACATACCATGAATGATAAGGATTATTTACGTTTCTTGCCTGCTGAAACCATGGATGCCGAATGGAAGTATGATTAAAAACCAAATCAATAATCACTTTCATTCCGCG
>JAFBAF010000301.1 GCA_019247895.1 Parafilimonas sp.
TGACACAACCGTGCTTAATATTAATACTGCAGCTTAGTTCATAATAATGTTTATGCTTTAGAATTATTTCACGGACCAACACTCGCTTTTAAAGATGTTGGTGCAAGATTTATGAGCAGGTGTTTGGGTTATTTCAATCGAAATAAAAATCATCATACAACAGTTTTGGTTGCAACATCTGGTGATACCGGCGGCGCAGTTGCTAATGGTTTTTTAGGCATCGAAAGCGTTGATGTAATTATTTTATATCCCTCAAAAAAAGTAAGTACAGTTCAGGAATTACAACTTACTACTTTAGGAAAAAATATTACTGCAATAGAGGTAAATGGCAGCTTCGATGACTGTCAATCTATAGTTAAACAAGCTTTTACTGATGTTGATTTGAATAACAAATTTTCACTCACATCTGCTAACTCAATCAATGTTGCAAGGTGGTTGCCGCAACAATTGTATTATTTCTATGCATATCAACAATGGCAATATGAAGAACCACCTGTTATCAGTGTTCCAAGCGGCAACTTTGGAAATATTTGTGCGGGTATTTTACCGCATGTGTCAGGTTTGCCGGTTAAACATTTCATTGCAGCATGCAATTCAAATGATGTAGTGCCGGAATTTTTACAAACAGGCAATTATCAGCCAAAGAAAACAATACCAACAATATCTAATGCAATGGATGTTGGTAATCCAAGCAACTTTGTTCGTGTGCTTGAATTATTTCATCAACATGTTGGTGATTTAAAAAAAGTATTAAGCAGTTACAGTATCGGTGATGCAACAACAAAGGCAACCATTGAACAAGTTTTCAATCAATATAATTATACATTAGATCCACATGGTGCTATTGGTTATTATGCATTGATTGATTATTTAGGCGATGCTGTGAAAAATAACAATAGTGGTGGTATATTTTTAGAGACTGCGCATCCTGTAAAATTCCCGGAAACAGTTGAAGAGGTGATTAGGAAAAAAATTGAAGTTCCGCACACTGTTCAATATTTACTTAGTCGAAAAAAAGAAAGTGTAATGATGAATGATACATTTGATGATTTCAAAGAGTGGATGATGAATAGAAGCAATTATTGATTAAATCTAATGCATGTATCATCAATTTGAAATGTGATATTACTGTTTTTAAACTATCGCTATTTGCGATCGCATTTTTTTCAAACTTAGTTCATGTCCTGTTTCATTCCCTGGTTCAAACCAGCGAGCATTGCAAGAAATCATCAAAGCTTACTTAAGTTAAGTGGAACATGCACTGCTTTGTGATAAAATGCTGCATTAAATAAATCAACCGATAACATTCAACCCTGAAGATCTGGTTTAGCGTTTATTCGTGGTTAGCCGGGGAAAATTTTTACAAGCTGTCAGCTACTACTAATCGTCATCATTTAAGTCACCTGAATCGGGTTCATTTTCAAGTTTAGTATTTGCAGATTTTGTATTGTTATCTAATTCGTTCACTTTGCCTTGCTGCGGCTTACCAGAACTATTGGTAGTTGGTTCTATGGTGGTGTCATCTTCATTATTATTAGATTGCAAACCGTGTTCTTTATATATTTCTTTGTCACTCATGATTTAAGGTTTAATAATAACTAAGCCACAATTATGCCATTATCTTCCTGCCTCAATAATTAAAAAAGATTTTGTTTCTGGCTATATTTAAAACATTTTAATAAACATTATTCGCCTTCATTTCTTGTTACCAATGGCTCATTGCTTGGTAAAACATCTACGTTTTCATAAACATCTTTTGTATTTACAGTACCGGTAGCGATAAAAGAAACTATATCTCTGTTAAGCAGGTCTTTATGTGTATAGAACAAGCCGTGCGGCGCATTGGAATATACTTTGTACAAAGCCCCAGGAATCAATGCCGCAGCTTGTTCGCTGGTTGCTTTAACAGGAACTGTTTTATCACTATCACCATGAATAATTAAAACAGGAACATGTATGGATGACAGTTCGCTTCTAAAATCGGTTTGCGAAAATGATTGCATGCAGGCGAGCATAGCTTTTTGCGAAGCTGTAAATGCGAGTGAAATTGTCCATTCTAAAATTGAATTGCTTACAGGATGACTGATAAAATTAATACCATAAAAATGTTTTCCGAAAGTTGACAAAAAATCTGCGCGGTCATTTCTTATCTGTTCATCAAATTGCCGAAATTCTTCCATCGGTACACCTTCGGGATTATCATTTGACGCCAACATGTATGGAATAACAGAGCTTACCAAGATCACCTTACTTATTTTTTCGCAATTGTATTTACTGCAATATCTAACAACTTCTCCGCCACCCATTGAAAAACCAACAAGCGTTATATTATCAGCATCACATTCATTAATCAGGTTTTTTAAATCATCCGCTAATGCATCATAATCGTAATTATTTAAAGATTGATCAGATTTTCCAAAACCACGCCTGTCATAAGCAATGCAACGAATTCCAAGCTCACGTAAAGGTGTTAACTGGTATTCCCACATTTGATGGGTAAGCGGCCAGCCGCTAATAAAAATGATCGGGTTATTATGTCCTAAATCTTCATAAAATATTTGCAGTGTTTCGTTTCCTGTAATGCTTTTAAAATAAGGCATAAAATAGTTTATGTATGTGAATCAAATAAAATGCCGCAGCGTTTAAAAATGCACAAAGTAGTTTTATTTCCCTTAAGCGATACTTTATTTGCTATTTCAGCGTTATCTATATTTAAATAGTTTTAGCAACGAATTTCAATATCCATTATCTTATGCAAAAACTTGTGAAGAAGATAGGTTTTGTGTGGACCAATCTAACGGGCGCCGAAGACTCATTTTCAATGGAAAACAGGCTTTATAACCTGGTATGCATTATCGCTCTTATAATTTTACTCTTGTTATTTGGTAACAGTGTTTTTTTGCATTTATGGCAAAGTGCTTTAATTGCCTTTGTTGTTTTTTTATTGCAGGCTGTTTTTTACTATTACTCGCGTTTTAAACAGAAATACACAAAAAGTGTGTTGCTAAATGCTGCAATAAGCTATCTCGCCTTATGTTTTAATTTTTTCGTTAATTCAGGCAGCTATGGGCCTACATTATTTATTTTCTTTCTTACATTTTACCTGATCATTGCCATTACTCCTAATAAGTTACATGGTGTTTGGGTACTGCTGCACATTATTACAGTTTGCATGCTTTTTTACCTGGAAAAAATGCATCCTCGATACGTTATTCACAATTATACAAATAATAATGACAGGATAGTTGACCTCGTGTTTACCTACATTGTAAGTCTTGTATTTACTTATTTTGTTATAAGGTATTTGCGAACTTATTTAGATAAGCAGAAGCAAGAAACTGAAACAGCTGCCATTAAACTAAAAGCGCTTTTTGAAAGTTCTGAAAGCTGCCAGGTATTTCTTGACAGAAAGATGCGGATTCAATATTTCAATCGTGGTGCAGCCGATTTTTTCAAGTTCATGCATAAAAAAACGATAAGTAATCAAATGGATATTCGCCAGCTATTGCATGAGTCGAGTATTTTACCGTTTGAGAACACATTTCAACGGGCACTATATGGCGAGGTATCGCACGAAGAACAACGAATTCACTATGACAACGGAGAAACTATTTGGTGGCACATATCTTACATACCGGTAATTGATAACCTGGAAAATATCATCGGTGTAACCGTTATCGGTTCCGATGTAACCGAAGCAAAAAATCAACAGGAAAATATTCGCCGTAAAAACGAATCACTTACCAAGATTGCGCATACCCAGGCGCATGACATACGTATGCCTGTAGTAAATATTTTGGGTATTATGGAATTGATAAAGATTGAAGGATATCAAAACGCTGCTGAATATTTACCACTCATGGAACGCGCAGTTACGGAGCTCGACGATAAAATAAAAAGTATTGTTGAACAAACAAACGATGCAAGAAGAAATATAAAAACCCCGGGCAGTAAAGTATTTTCCGGCGGCAGCACCAATACTATTTAGACGGAAAAGAAGGCCGTACTTCAATCTTGCTTGGCAAGGTTCTAACATTCATTGTTAAAAGATCAACTACAATTTGGCCAATATCTTCCGGTTGTATTTTCCACTTATCTGCATCGGAAACGGAATGATCATTAAATTCTGTGGCAACAGAACCGGGCATAATTGTAGTAACCTTGATGCCCTGTTTTCTCAGGTCAAGCATAATAGCTTGTGTAAAACCGACTAAACCAAATTTGCTTGCATTATATGCAGCGCCATTTTCAAAAAAGTTTGTTCCTGCTAAACTTGCAATGGTAATAATATACCCGTGTGATTTTTTCAATGCATCAATACTTGATTTCACCGTATTAAACACACCTGTTAAATTAGTATCGATCGTTTCTTTCCAAAGTGCTTCAGACATTGCATCAATCGGCGCAAAATGACCAACACCGGCATTTGCCACTACAACATCCAATTGCCCAAATTTGCTAAGCACTGCATTTACAGCATTCGTTTCAGATGTTAAAGAAGCTACATTCGATTCAAGCGCAAGAATTCTTGAATCATCTTTTGTTAACGAAGCGGCTGCCTGTTTTGCCGCATCTAATTTTCTGCTGGTAATGGCAACGCTCATTCCTTTTTCCAATAAAATTTTTGCAATGCCTTTGCCTATTCCTTTACTGCCACCAGTAATATATGCTACTTTGTTTGTAAGGTCATTCATGTTATTAATTTATGATTTATTGTATTCTGCAAAATGCAAATTGTGCAGGTTATTTGTATTCATTTGCATAGTTACGAATAACAAATTATCATAAGCAAAACAAAATGTGGGATGTCATCAGAGTTGATTTCTGATGTAAATGATTTTTCAATCTTTATATAAAAAAATTTAATCGGTAATTGCTTTTTATATGGTTGCATGGCCTTGATTCCTTTATTTAGCTATGATTGACTTCTGCATTACAAGTTTCCAATTTGTTCGTTTTACAACATAGAACTGTACGTTTCCGAACAGTTTTTGTAATTAGTTATTATAAAACCCTTGACTGTAAAGGGTTTCAGCAATGGCATAGCGGTTGAAATATTTTAGCGGCAGTTGCATTTTCGCTGAAAAAATCGAAGCTTAAACTATGCTGAAAACTTATTTTAAAACAACTATCCGCAATCTTTGGAAAAACAAAGGCTATAGTTCTTTAAACATTTTTGGCTTAGCAATAGGTATTGCCTGTGCAGGCCTTATTTTTTTATGGGTAGAAGATGAATTGGATTATGATCAGTTCAACACAAAAAAAGACAGCTTATATTATATCAGGGAAAACCAGAAGTACGATACATACACGGCAACGTTTGGTTCAACACCTGCATTACTTGGGCCGGCAATGCAGGCAGAAATTCCCGGCATTGCCAACACATGCAGAATTGGGGGAGATTACCAGCAAAAGCTTGTTTCAATTGGTGATAAATCCATGTACACAAACGGCGCTTATGTTGATGCTTCGTTGTTCACCATGTTTAGTTTTCCGTTTGTGCAAGGCAATGCAACAACTGCTTTTTCGCAATTGTATTCAATGGTGATAACCGAATCAACTGCAAAAAAGTTTTTTGGTAACGAGAAAAATGTAATTGGAAAAACTGTTCGTGTAGATAACAAACAGGATTATGTTATAACAGGAGTTTTAAAAGATATTCCGAAAAATTCAAGTGTGCGTTTTGAATGGGTTGC
>JAFBAF010000052.1 GCA_019247895.1 Parafilimonas sp.
TTTGATTTTTATGATAAACTAAAAAGCCAGACACGTGGTTATGCTTCATTCGATTATTCGCCTATTGGTTATCGCGAAGCAGATATTGTGAAGATGGATATTTTGTTGAATGGTGATAAAGTAGATGCGTTGAGTGCATTGATTCATCGCAGCCGTGCACAGGATTTTGGAAGAAAGCTTTGCGAAAAATTAAAAGAATTGTTACCACGTCAGCAATTTCAAATTGCTATACAAGCTGCCATTGGCGCAAAAATTATAGCACGGGAAACCATCAGCGCATTCAGAAAAGATGTCACTGCAAAATGTTATGGTGGTGATATTAGCCGTAAACGTAAGCTGCTTGAAAAACAAAAGGAAGGAAAGAAACGTATGCGTCAAATTGGAAATGTAGAAGTTCCGCAGGAAGCATTTCTTGCAGTATTAAAGCTTGATTAGGCAAACATTTAACAATCCTGTTACAAAGCATTTTATTTTAATATTTGCTGTACAATTAATATTGTGGAAC
The DNA here is from genome assembly GCA_019247895.1 of Parafilimonas sp. Lineage (GTDB taxonomy): Bacteria > Bacteroidota > Bacteroidia > Chitinophagales > Chitinophagaceae > Parafilimonas. The sequence goes on from JAFBAF010000052.1 coordinate 506, forward strand.
CTTTTTTAAACGTAAAAAATCAAAAATGAAAAAGTTTGCTTTTTTTACCCTGCTTAGCGTTTGTTTAACTGCTATTGCCATCACTGCAGGCAATTCACGCACAAAAGATGTTTTTCCATTGGCATCTGTAACTAACATTGCAGACACCACTCCGAAAACGCATCACACTACGGCAAAGAAACCTGTGAGTGATACAGCAAAGCACAAAACGACGGTGAAAAAAACAACTAGTTCAAAAACTAAGACTCCAACAATGCCGCCGAAACAGTAAAGATTTTTACTAATTGTTTTTGTAAGGTTGCTTAATTGCAACCTTTTTATTAACTCAGACTTTGGTTTTTGAATTAATTAATACTGACATAGCAATTACAATAACGCAAAGCCATATTCAGTTAACGTGTACATTTTTCAATTTCAATTTCTTTGATTTAATATTGCATCGTTCACTTTTGTTATATATAGCGATGTGACAGTACAAGTGTGCGACGCAACAAAGCTTAATAGTGTTCTTAAGCTGAGTTTATTAAAAACAAATGAATGGCTAAGAATTTATTGATAGTAGAAAGTCCGGCAAAAGCAAAAACCATTGAAAAATACCTTGGTGAAGATTTTGAAGTAAAGAGCTCTTATGGTCACATTCGTGATCTTGAGAAGGATGACATGGGTATTGATATAAAAAACAATTATTCTCCGCGTTATATAATTCCTGAGGACAAACAAAAAGTTGTAAAGGAATTGAAATCGATTGCAAAGAAATCCGCCGAAGTTTGGCTGGCAACGGATGAGGACCGTGAAGGTGAAGCGATAAGCTGGCATTTATGCGAGGTATTAGGTCTTGATCCGGCAAAAACCAAGCGTATCGTTTTTCATGAGATAACAAAACCTGCAATACAAAACGCTGTAAAAAAACCACGCACTGTTGATATGAATTTGGTGGATGCGCAACAGGCAAGAAGAATTTTGGATAGAATTGTTGGTTTTGAAATTAGCCCTGTTTTATGGCGTAAAATGAGTATGCGCAATTCGCTAAGTGCAGGTCGTGTGCAAAGTGTTGCAGTAAGATTAATTGCCGAAAGGGAAAGGGAGATAAATGCATTTCAACCTGTAAGCAGTTTTAAAATTGAAGCAATATTCAGCGGGAAAGATATCAATGATAAAAATGTAAGTTTTAAAGCAGAGGGCAATAAACAAAAAAGTGCGGAAGATGCAGAATCTTTTTTACAAAGCTGCATCGGCGCTAACTATACAGTTCGGGATATACAGGTTAAGCCTTCAAAAAAATCTCCTGCGGCACCATTTACAACGTCCACATTGCAGCAGGAAGCAAGTCGTAAATTGGGTTATGGCGTAAGTAAAACAATGGTGCTTGCGCAAAAATTATATGAAAGCGGAAATATCACCTACATGCGTACAGATAGTGTTGCTTTAAGTGATACAGCATTGAACGATATACATTCAAACATCGGTAAACAATATGGCAATAAATATTTGCAGCCGCGCAAATACAAAAACAAAAATGAAAGTGCACAGGAGGCGCATGAAGCCATTCGTCCAACTTATATAGAAAATATAACTGTTGACGATGCAGATACAAAACGTTTGTATGAACTGATCTGGAAGAGAACCATTGCAAGCCAGATGAGCGATGCGGAATTGGAAAAAACAACAGCAAAAATTTCTATATCAACAAATAAACAAGAGCTAACAGCACAAGGCGAGGTATTAAAGTTTGACGGCTTTTTGAAAGTGTACATGGAAGATAAAGATGATGACGAAGCAACTGAAGAAGATACTGAAGGCATGTTACCGCAATTAAGAGTTGGCCAATCTTTAGATTTAAATGAGATGCAGGCAATTGAAAGATTTACACGACCTGCACCACGATATACGGAAGCATCGCTTGTAAAAAAATTAGAAGAGCTTGGTATTGGACGACCATCAACATATGCACCAACAATATCTACCGTTTTAAAACGTGGTTATGTTGAAAAGCGCGATAAAGAAGGAACGTTAAGGGATTATCGTGTGCTTGTTTTAAAGAACAACAACATTATCAAAACAACTTCGCAGGAAAATACTGGTGCAGAACGTTCAAAATTATTTCCTACTGATCTTGGATTAGTTGTTACAGATTTCTTGAAAGAATATTTTTCTGATATAATGGATTACGGCTTTACTGCAAAAATTGAAGAAGAATTTGATGAGATTGCAGAAGGCAAAAAGAAATGGGAAAAAACAATTGATGGTTTCTATAAGCCATTTAAAAAAGATGTTGAGAACACACTTGAAACTGCTGAACGTATAAAAGGTGAAAGGGAATTAGGCACTGATCCTGCGTCGGGAAAAAAAGTGGTTGCACGCATGGGGCGTTATGGGCCAATGGTGCAAATAGGTGATGTAAGCGATGAAGAAAAACCACGCTTTGCAAAATTGAAATCAACACAAAGTATTGAGACCATCAATTTTGATGAAGCCATGGAATTGTTTAAACTGCCGAGAAATTTAGGTCAGTTTGAAGATGAAGATGTAAGTGTAAGCATCGGCAGATTCGGGCCATTTATTGCCCACAATAAAAAGTTTTATTCCTTAAGCAAAGACAATGATCCGTACAGCATAACATTAAAAGAGACAATTCCTATTATAAAAGAAAAACGGCAGGCAAAAGAAGAACGCACTATAAAAGTTTTTGAAAAAGAAAAAATTCAAATACTTCGCGGACCTTACGGACCATATATAAAGCAAGGTTTACGCAATTATAAACTCACAAAAGAGCAACAGGAACGCGCTGCAGATTTAAATATTGATGAAGTAAAAGAAATCATTGAAAATTTAAAAGCAAATCCACCTAAGAAATCTGCACGAAAAAAGAAAAGTGCTTAACGTTCACTGGTATTTATCCGTACATATTTAAAGAAGGTTTTACTTTAGTTGTGCAAACAATTTGGTAAAAAGCGGTGTTTAGTTATTAACAAATGTGTGATAATTTTTACATCGCTGCGTATAAAAAAGTATTTAGCTTGTGTCTCAGTTTATGCATCAAAACTCCGAAATATCTGCATTGCTCACATTGATTGACGATCCTGATGAAGAAGTGTTTTCAACAGTAAGCACACGCATCGTTGATTACGGCAAAGGCATCATTCCAAATCTTGAAAACCTTTGGGAACATACCATTAGTGAAACAGTGCAGGAAAGAATTGAGATGATCATTCACCAGCTGCATTATGGTGATCTGGTAAATGATCTTACGGAATGGCGGAACAGTGCTTATCATGACCTTTTATTTGGCGCTTTATTGGTTGCCCGTTTTCAATATCCCGATCTGCAAACCGCACCTGTTATCCAGGAGATAGAAAAAATCCGCCGCAACGTTTGGCTTGAACTAAATAGTTTCCTTACGCCGCTTGAACAGGCCAATGTTATTTCAAGCATCGTTTATAATTATTATAATTTAAAAGGCGCCGAAATCGCTTATACCAATCCTGATGATTTTTTTATTCATAAAGTTTTACAAACAAGAAAAGGCAATACACTTTCAAACGGTATTTTATATTTAGTGCTGGCAGAGTTGTTAGCAATGCCTGTAAAAGCAATCAATATTCCACAACAATTTGTATTAGCATTTTTTAAAGAAGATTATGATGCGAGCAGCTACAGTGGAAACCCGCAACAGAAAATTCATTTTTATGTTGATGCCACAACAGGCCAGCCTTTTACGCATAAAGATGTAGAGAACTATTTTAAGCGTATAAATGTACCACCGGTTCCCTCCTATTTCAAACCGATGAATGCTGTAAGAGTTATACAGGTTTTAATTGAAGAGCTTTCACGCTGTTTTGATGAACCCGAAAAAATATATAAGCGCAACGAGTTGTTGCAACTCTCGCATTTATTATCGTTGTAAAAGAACTTTTATGTAATCAACAGTTGTATTTATTTCGTTCATTGTGTTTTTTTAAGGCCTCACTGAAAGCTGCTATAATTTTTGTTTCAGCTGCAGCTTTTCAATTCAGCTTCGTTGTGTCACTCCCTTGTACTGCATATTTCCAGTCAGCAATACATCATATATCATATATCTTACTTCGGCTGATGCTGTATCAACTCGTTAATCAGTTTTTGCACAACTTCAGGTGATGTTTTTTCAACCAAATAAGTTTGAGTGCCCTTAGCATCATCAATCCATGTATTGCTTCCGTCTTTATCACTGATCACAATTTTGCCCCGCTTAACATCATACCATTTTCCATAACCCAACACACCCACCAACACGGCTGTTTCATCCCAGCTTTTTCGTCCGGCACTATCTTCTTCCGCCAAAGGAATTGAAATTCGAAATACATCTTTTACCGGGCTGTTTGTTATTGCATCATTATGAATTAACGGCAAACCAACTTTTATTTTTTCGCCAATTTCAAAGCCTGAAAATAAAACAGGCGTTGGCCAATTTTCATACACATATTTTGAAGAAGGAAAATCCCGGTTAATATTAAACTCGCTTCCTGATGGAAATGCGCCGCCCATGCTTACCAACTGTTTTACTTTTTGCTTTACCAATTGTTCACCTGTTAATTGTGAAAACATATCGGCTTTTGATTGCAATAAATTTTTAAGGTTAGTTAAGAACCCAACTGTAATTATGGTTACACTTTTATCAGCTTGAATAGATAAAATTCTTCTGTATAAAGTCACAGCATCCGGAACATCTTTATTACTGTTTATTGCATGCGGATACTTAGCAACGATAGAATCAGTCCAATGCTGCGGATCTTTTAAATCCAATGCGTCACCTTTTGGAACTGCAATTGGAATATTTGGTCTTTTAAAATAAGTGTTGAAAACACTAAATACTGCCGCTACATTTTCATATTTAGTACTTGCAATAGTTGCAAGAATATTTGCTTTGCCTTCATCAGCAAAATTGTGTAACAAAGTAATAGCGCCCACATCGTCATAATCAGGCCCCATATCAGAATCGAAGATCACATTCACTTGGGCTTGTGCAATTGAAGACATTAATAAAAAAATAATTGCAGGTATAAAGTTTCTCATATTGATAAATATACTACCATCCGAAAATTTTACGCACATATTCACGACTCAATTTCCAATCTTCACGCACAGGATTTTTTGGAGGATCATCAAATGCTAATTCTATTGCGGCTTTGCCGTTATAATTTATTTCTTTCAACGTTTTTGCAATTGCAGGAAACTCAGTTACACCTTCACCAACATATTCTGTCCATTTGCCATTTGCATATTGATCACGAATATGCATGTACACAATTTGCTTATGATAAGTTTTAATGAACCAAACAGGATCAACACCGGCACGTACTAACCAATTTAAATCAGGTCCAAGTTTTATATCAGGAATGCGTTTTAATGTTCCTTTTAAATCGTGTAAATCATTATTTACTTCAAATGTGTGATTGTGAAGATTAGGTGCAATTTGATTTTTATCACACACAAGTAAAATCTTTTTTAATAATTCAGCTTGTGCATCTAATTCATCTTCTGTTTTTACATGACCAGCATCGCCAACTGTTAAACCAATCATTGAGCCACCAATTTGATGTAACCGTCCGGTTACTAATTCAACATCTTCCAGAATTTTTTGTTGCTGATCTTTATCCCACATGTCTGCATAATAAGACGTGCCCACAACAGGCAAATTATATTTGTGAATAAGATCATTAAATCTTGAAACTGCGTCATCATGCCGCAATAAAATTTCCATTACTTCAACACCTGCAAGACCTGCATATTTTAAATCGCTGAAAACTGCATCGAGAATTTCTGTGCAATCCCAGTTTGGCGGATACTTGCTTGCATACACCCATAAATGTGCATATACAGGAACCACATTTTCAATAAAAAAATTTTTGGGCTGCAGCATTAAACCTGCAGTTAATGCAGATGATGATTTAATAAAATTGCGGCGTGATGGCATTTGAGATTTGTCAAGTGTTATAAAGTTTAAACGTCATCTCAACGTGAGGAAGGTCTCTTAAATTTCTTACTTTTGAATTATGGTGATTTCTCCTATCGTCGAAATGACGCTCTTCAAAATCTTATCAACTTTACTTACCAGGCAACGCAAACGCAACGTAACTATCACCGGATGGCGTTCCTAACTTTCCGCCACCGCAGGCAATAACTACATATTGTTTACCATTAACTTCATAAGTTGCCGGTGTTGCAAAGGCTGCGGCAGGCAACTTTGTTTGCCACAATAATTTTCCTGTGCGTTTATTATAAGCCCTGAACATTCCGTCTTTTGTTGCACCAATAAATAGTAAGCCACCCTTTGTTACAACCGGGCCGCCATAATTTTCACAACCTGTATTTGGTGGCGCTCCGGGAAATTGATTTTCCCCAAAAACATTTTTCCAAACATACTCACCGCTATTTAGATCGATAGCATTTAAAACGCCCCATGGTGGTGATAAGCCCGGTGCACCTGTTCTTGTATAAAATTTGTTGTATCCGGAAATTTCATACGGCAAAATTCTGAATGAATCAATGGCTGTTAATTTAGATTCATACTTTTTGTTTTGCTCCGAAGTTAAATTCAACACATAAGATGCAATGGCTTCTTTGTCCATTTCAGGAAGGTGCTGAAATGAAGGCATCATTCTCCGGCCCGCATTTATAAAACTGATGAACTGATCTTTGTTTAATTTTTTATTGATATCAACGATTGATGGATAATTGCCCCCGCCTTCTCTGTTTTGCCCGTGACACGACATGCAATTTTGCTGATACAATTTTGGGCCTGCATCTTTAAAAGTCATTGAATGTTCTGCAGGATTGATATCGAACATTTGGAGTATCCACGCCATTTGATTACAGTTGCTGTATAAAATTCCTGTTTCAGGATCAACCGCAGGGCCGCCATATTCAGCGCCACCATCAAAGCCCGGAAAAATTATTGTACCTGCTTTTGATTGTGGTGTAAACATGTGACCTGTATGCACAGTGCCCAATAATTTCACAACAGAATCATACTCTGGTTTAGATAAATACGGATTGACATCTTTTTGGGTTAATGCCTGCCGCACTTGCGGTGCAGGTTTTTGTGGAATAGGCTGAGTTGGCCACAATTTTTCACCAATTAAATCTGTCACCGTATCCTGCGGTGTTTCAACAACAGGAAATAATGGATTGCCATTATCGCGATCAAATAAAAATACAAAGCCTGTTTTTGTTGTTTGTGCAACCGCATCTATTTTTTTACCATCATGGTTAACGGTTAATAAAACCGGAGCAGATGAAGGATCATAATCCCATGTATCATGATGCAAAAATTGAAAATGCCATTTTTGTTTTCCGGTTGCTGCATCTAAAGCCAACATGCAATCTGCATATAAATCCGAACCCTTTCTTTTTCCGCCATAAAAATCCATTGAAGCAGAACCAATAGGAATGTATGCGATGCCACGTTGCTGATCTATCGTCATGCCCATCCAGTTGTTTGCGCCGCCGGTATATTTGTATGCGTCTTTGTTTTCCCATGTTTCATAACCAGCTTCACCAGGATGCGGAATAGTATGAAATTGCCAGGCAATTTTTCCTGTTTGCGCATCATACGCACGAATATCTCCAGGCGCAGCATCCATGCCTTCGCTAACACGTGTACCACAAATAATTAGGTTTTTATAAACAGATGGTGGTGATGTTTCAGTAACAAATAAATCTTTTACACCATCCATTTGTAATCCATCATGCAGATCGATTTTACCATTATTGCCAAAGCCCGTCATAATCTTGCCTGTGTTCGCATCAAGACAAATTAAATAAGGACCGGCTGCATAAAAAATGCGCTTGTCATTTTTGCCATCACTCCAATATGTTACACCACGATTATTATTTAAGTTGAAATGCCCATTCTTATCTTCTGTGATTGTATCGTAAGGTGAATACATCCATTTCTGATTGCCCGTTGCTGCATCTATTGCAAATACTTTCAGCATTGGTGATGTACAATACATTACGCCGTCAACAATAATTGGATTGCATTGAATTTGTGAATGTGCTGCAGTGTCATCATCTTTTGTATGAAACTCCCACGCAATCTGCAGCTGGCTTACATTGTTTGTATCAATTTCCGTTAAGGAAGAATATTTATTTCCGTTTGAATTGCCGGTAGCTTTTTGCCAGCCGCTGTAATCAACACCGTCTTTTTCTTTGTTGTTTTTACAGGCAAACCAAACAGAAGAAACAATAATAAGTGCCGATATAATTTTTAATGATGAAATCTTACGCATTCTTAATTATTCATTATTAATATTACTTAATCAATATCCCGGATTTTGTTTTAGGGCAGGGTTTGAGATGATGATATTATAAGGAATTGGAAATACATTATAATGCGCATCGGTTACATCTTTCTCCCACCATGCATCTTCAAACTTTCCAAACCGAATCATATCTTCCCTTCTAAACATTTCATATGCAAATTCACGTGCACGTTCATTCAGCAATTCATCCATAGTTAACGTGGCAGTTGTATATTTATTTGCATTCCAGTTAGCAGAAGAAAAATCTCGTTGCCTAACCTGGTTTACCAAATCAACAGCTTCCTGCGTTGCAGCATTTCCATTTAAACGCATTAAACATTCAGCCTTCATCATTAAAATATCTGCATAACGAAATACAACCATGTCATTATTCATGTTTACAAAACCATTGCTTCCATATACCCCATAACCATATTCAATTTCATACTTTGTATTCATTACACCTTCATCATCATTTGCGTTCATCAGATCGGCGATGTGCGGCGTAATAACCATATCGTTTCCCGAATAATCAGGTATTGGTTTAATTTTCCCATTACCGTCAACATAAGTTTGAGGACCAAATATCCATTGATTGATGCGATAATCATTTGGTTGAAAAAGCTGGTAAAAAGATTCCTGCGTACTTATTTTTCTCCAACCATAATCTATACTTTGATCTTTACAATATTTATAGTTGATGATATACTCATGTATGTTTTGCTCAATAAAATTAAAGTTCTGCGCATTGTTTGCATCGAAGGGAACAACATAAATATTTTCGTCACTGTTTTCATTGTGCACGAGAAACGGATCATTCCAGTTTTTATCAAGCTGATATTTTCCTGAGTTGATAATATAATCACAAGCATCAATGCAATCCTGCCAATGGGCTGTGCCTGTAATTGATTCCGCATTTAAATACAACTTAGCAAGCAAAGAATACGCTGCAGTTTTTGTAAAATGGCCATACCATCCATTATCGCCTTTTTCACTTAGATCAGGAATGGCCGCCTTTATTTCGCTTTCAATAAAAGAAAATACTTCTGTAGGAGTATTGTTTGCAGGATTGCGTACATCATTATGTTCAACAATAGGAATATTGCCGTAATCACTCAAAGCCCAATAATAATGCAACGCTCTTACCATTCTTATTTCGGCAATCATCTGTGCTTTACTTACAGGTAAATTCATTGCACTCACATCTACATTCTGAATATTATCTATAAAATTGTTGCAATAACCGATTGCCTGGTACATGTCCTGCCATTCGGTAAGTAACCACGGGTCTGCAGCCGTCCATGTATGCTGGTGCAAGCGTATCCATTGTCCGCCTTGGTCTAAATAGCCAAACAAAACAGGCACGCAAGCTTCATCAGTTGAAAATTCCGTTACCTGGAAATGCACCTGGTAAATATGTGTTTGAATGTATGCATAAGGCAACACAAACGCCGCCATTACTTCATCAGCATTTTGATAAAAATTACTGTTTGTATCTGAACTGTAAACTGTTTCAGTTAATTTTTTTGTGCAATTGCTGAAACCTATTACCATTACAGCAAGCAGAGGCAAAAGCTTATAATTTATTTTTTTCATCTGTATTTTTTGTTTTTTTAATTGCCAGATGGAATTCGCCAAAAAAATTTATCCGATTGAGATAAAGTTGATCGAATTTTTTTTATGGCTCATTTCATAATCTTATTAAATGAGTTTAGAAATTTACATCAACACCAAAAGTGAACACTCTTGTAGCGGGATAATAACTGAAAGCAGGTTCTTCACTCGGGCCAAAATCTGTTTCACTATTCGGATCTTGCCCGTAGTAATTGATCTGCATTTCAGGATCAACTCCGGAAAAACCAGTTAACGTTAACAGGTTTGCACCTGTTGCATAAACATGAATGTTTTTGATGTATAATGATTTTAAAGGGATGGTATAACCAATCGTAATGTTGTCAATTTTCAGGTACGAGCCATCTTCGACATAATAACTTGAGAACTGCGGATTATCTTTTAATTTATTATTTATTGCAGATGTAAACAAATTATATCTTGTATAATATGACCAGTTTTCGTGAAATATTCTCTTTGCATTCACAGCTTTAAATCCTGCCGCACCCTTTATTAATATTGAAGCATCAAAATGTTTGTAAGTAAAAGTATTCGTGAAACCATAACTGTATTTCGGGATACTGTTTCCAAGATAAGTATAATCAGAAGGAGTAATCTCGCTTGCAGGTACGGCTTTATTCTGGCTGTTATAAAACATGAATTTACCATTCTTTGTTATGCTTGCAAACCTTGGCCCGTAAAACACAGCCAGCGGTTGGCCGGGAGCAAGTATTTGCGTGAAGGCATCTTCGCTATATCGTGTTGCTAAAATTGCAGAACTAAAAAATTGATCATTGCTAATCGCTATAACCTCATTTTTATTATATGCACCTGTCAGCGTTACATTCCATGTAAGATCTCTCTTACTTATCAATCGTGCATTTACGGCAAGTTCAATACCCTTGTTTTCCATTTCTCCCGCATTTGCAAAAATATCCGGGAAAATGTATGATGGCTGCTGTGCGCTATAATGACCTAAAAGATTTTTTATTTTCCTGTCATATACGTCAATTGAACCATTAAGCCAGCCACCATTTAACAGCGCATAATCAAGACCAATATTAATTTCAGATTTTGTTTCCCATCTTAAATTAGGATTCGGGTTAATTTCAGGGCCGTAAGGCAAAATCCATGTACCATTATCTGGCGTACCGAAATAACCGCTTTGGGTTCCTCCATAAAATGCGCCAATTGTTGAAAGTGATTTATATGGTTCCAACACTCCAAGATTACCGGTAATACCATATCCTGCACGCAGTTTAAGATTTTTAATAACATTGGAATTAGCTAAAAAATTTTCCTTGTTCAGTATCCATCCTGCAGAAACACCCGGAAAATCTCCCCATTTATTATTAGCACCTAACCTGGATGAGCCTTCTCTTCTAATACTTAGATTTAAAAGATAACGCTGTTTATAATCATAAATAATTCTTCCAAAATAAGATAGCAAAGTGCTTTTACTGCCATAACTTCCTTCAAAAACACCACCGCGGTTTGCTGTTGGTGAAAGATTATTCAAAGCATTACCGGCACCAATGTTATAATATAAAAATGCATCTGTAAGAAAGCTGTTATTGCCTGCACTGAAACCTTCACTAAACTCATCTTCATATCCATAACCTGCAACTGCATTTAAATGGTGATCGCCAAAATTTTTGTCATATCCTAAAGTAGTTTCCAGCACCGTATGCGTATAGTTGTTTTCGCTCCGGGATGCAGTGCCGCCTGTTCCGTTATTAATTTGGAAAAAATCTTCCCTGCTAACATAATAACCGCTCAAATCATCAATTTTATTTAAAGAATAACTTACACCTGCAGTTAAACTTGGTATTATGTGATAACCAACATTTGCAGTTGCTGACAAAGTCTTTATCTTATCATTGTTGGTAGTATGTTCAATGCTTGCAACGGGATTCCATTGTAAGCCGTATGGTATGTCAAAACGTTCGTAAAAAGTTCCATCCGGATTTTTGACAGGATAAGTTGGATTCATGTTAAGCGTTTGGGCAAGCGCTCCTGAATTACCGTAGTTTCTGTTGTCGTAAGCATTTTCTATTATTATACCAAAATCAACTTTATCGTTAAATGCTTTTGTATTTAAGCGAAATGTACCGCTTGCAAATTCGCGGTCATTCTTAAGATCAATACCCTGCAGGTTGCGATAGTTAAGTGATGCATAATAAGTAGTTTTATCTGTGCCGCCGCTTAGAGAAAGATTATGCGAATGGCTGATGGGCGTTCTTGTTACAGCATCGAGCCAATTGGTATTGGCTCCGGCGTTATCTACTGAAAAGTTATTGTCCTGTCCAAACTTTACATACTGTTGCGCATTCAGCACATCATATTTTTTAGCAATTGAAGATGTAGTAACATAGCCGCTATAATTTACCTGTACAGCGCCAGCTCTTCCTCTTTTTGTAGTAACAATAATTACACCTCCGGTTGCACGGGAACCATAAATGGAAGCCGCAGAACCATCTTTCAACACATCAATAGAAGCAATATCGTTTGGCGCAATGCTTTGAAGATTTCCGCCCGGCACTCCATCAATTACAATTAATGGTTGTGAATTGCTTCCCAATGTTGAAGGACCTCTTAAAGAAAAATCAACCGTTGCGCTTGGATCGCTCCGACTTGAATTGCTAACATTAAGGCCGGCAACTTTTCCGGATAATAAAGCTACCGGATCATTTATCTGCCCTGTATTGAAATCCTTTGCACGAACCGTTGTAATAGCTCCTGTAACAGTTTCTCTTTTTTGCGTGCCGTAACCAATCACCACCACTTCATTCAAAGCGTTATTAGAGGGTTGCAAACGAATGAGTACAGAATTATTACCACCCTGCGTTGCCGAAACAACAGTGCTGTTATTATTATCATACCCAACATACGAAGCTGTTAAAGTATAATTTGTTCCTTCTTTCAATTTCGAAAAAACGAACAAACCTTTATCATTCGTTGCCGTTGTAAAGCTTTCTTTACTTCCCGCTCCAGTAGCCTTTACTGTTACACCTGGTAATAATTCACCTTTTTCATTCATCACCGTTCCGGTAACAGTGGCAGTGTTTTGTGCTGATGCGTTTAACCCTATCAATAAAAGAACGCATGGAAGCCAAAACACTTTTTTTAGCAATTTAATTTTGTTCATATAGCTATTGTTTAAAAAATTCATGGTATTTATTTATTGTGTTTAGAGATTATGTATTCATTGTTATTATTTTCTATTACTTCCAGGTTATTCATTTGCCCAATAGCTTTTAAAATAACGGGCAATGAATCGTTTTTAGTTATTATGCCTGTAAAATTCATTGTATCAATAAGTGCCGTGTCATATTTAATCGTAACCTTATAATAAAGAGAAAGTTTGTTCATTACGTTAGGCAACAACGCATTGCTAAAGTTTAGCTGATTGCTTATTGAATCAACTTTATTATTTATTTTATTGTTAATTGCCAGTGCCGGTTTGGATACACTGTCAATTTTTTTAATTGCAAGCATTGCGGTTAATTCATTAAACTGTAATTCTTCGCCCGGAAATAAATACACGTCTTTATTCCAGCCATTTAAATTACTATCATTTGAATGAATAAAAATTTTTCCGCGGAACAACTTTACTGAAATAATATTTTTATTGTTGCTTTTCTTTACGCTGAAAATAGTGCCTAATGCTGTTGTTGCTAATGCACCGGAATAAACAGTAAACGGTTTCTTTTTATTTTTTGCCACATGAAATACAGCTTCACCTTCCAAAACAATATCTCTTTTATTTGCAGGAAAAGGAACATCATATTGTACAAATGATGCAGGGAAAAGTTTAATTACAGAGCTATCTTCCAAAACAATCGTCATTATCTTATTAGTAATATTTCTAACTGTTCTATGCTCCGCTTGCGGTAAAACAGTTTGATGGACCCAAGCAACAGGCTGAATATTTTGTTTTGTTGTGTTAAGATAATAATACAACGTGCCAGCCAGTAAAATAAGACAAGCTGCAACTGCAATACGTTTCAGTTTTAAAGAAATAATTTTTGACTTATTTTTTTTCTGGATACTATGCCATATTTCACTCCAGAATTCTTCAGGCATTTCTTTACCAGCAATCAAATTCCATTCATGCGTACTTAAATACTCTTCAAGCACAGTTGGGTTCGCCTTCAAATAAGCAGCAATTTCTTTAGCTTCTCCGGCAGTACATTGTTTATTAAAAAAACGTTCTATTAACTCCGGGTTCACTTAATAAATTATTAAAAGAAATACGGCATAAATGGAATTATTCCTTTTCAATAAAATGCATGGCGGCAATAGTTAATGAAAGAAATTTAATAAGAGCATTAAAACGAGCAGTTCAGAACTTCTAAGATATTTCAGGGCTTTTGCCAAATTATTATCAACAGATTTGACAGAAATGGATAATATTTCAGCAATTTCTTTATAAGAATAGCCTTCCAGTTTATGAAGCTCGAAAATGCGCTTTCTCAATAAAGGCATTTCTGATAAAATTGTTTGCAATCTTGTACGCAAATCAAATTCACTCATATACTCTTCAGAAAGCTTTTCACTGCTATGCAATTTTGCTGTTGTTCTCACCTTTTGCAGCTTATTTTCTTTGCGCAGATAATCAATAAAAACAGTTCGTGCAATATGAAATAGATGTTGCTCCAACAAATAATCGACAGATAGAGAATGCCTGTATTGCCATAATTTGGAAAAGGTTATTTGTAAAAGATCTTTGGCATCTTCTTCAGCAATGGTTTTTTTTAAGAAATAAGCATACAGTTTTCCGCGATATTGAATATAAGCCGCTTCAAATGCATTTACATCTCCGTTTTTAATGGCTTCAATCATAAGGCAATTTATATTTGGATAAATAAAACTACAAATCATTAATTAAAAAATTTTTGTTTTGATAACTTGTGGAATAATTTTTTTTAAAAAGGAATCCCGAAGTTTAAAGCGTATTTATTAAGTGCCGAAAGTTTTTACTGAAAAACCACGATAAACAAGTTTACTAAAAAAGCAAATCGCATAAGGTTTGCTTTTTAGTTTGTAATAAACAGCACTTAATTTCTTTAATTTTAGCGCATGGCAATTAACCATTTCAGCATTCGTGTGTATGGAATTTTATTTGATGATAATAAAAGAATTTTAGTAAGCGATGAATTTATTCGGGGCCATTATTTTACAAAATTTCCAGGCGGCGGATTAGAATTAGGCGAAGGCACACGTGATTGTTTGAAACGTGAGTTTAAGGAAGAAACCTTTCTGGATGTTGAAGTTGGTAACCATTTATATACAACAGATTATTTTCAGCCATCTGTTTTTAATCCAAGTGATCAAATAATTTCTATTTATTATTTTGTTGAAGCAAAAGATGTGAGCAACCTTGCAGTTAAAACAAAAATCTTCGACTTTGAGCCGCATCAGGTTGCAGATCCCAAAGCGCAAAGCGAGGTGTTACGCTGGGTTGAATGGAATGAATTTAATGAAGACGCTGTTTCATTACCAATTGATAAAATTGTTGTGCATATGTTGAAAGCGTCAATGAGTTAACCTGCCTTTTCAAACAACGGAGCATTTTATCAACTATTTTTAAATAACTAATTATGGCACTAATCACAGGCATTCACCACGTAACGGCACTCGCAGGCAATCCGCAAACAAACCTTGATTTTTATGCGGGGATTTTAGGTTTGCGTCTCGTAAAAAAAACCGTAAATTTCGATGCTCCGGAGGTATATCATTTTTATTATGGAAATGAAATTGGCGAGCCGGGAAGTATACTTACGTTTTTTCCTTATGGTGAAATAATGAAAGGCCGCCATGGAAAAGGTATGTTGAATACAACCACTTTTTCAGTGCCAATGTCATCACTTAATTACTGGCAGGAACGATTAAAAAAATTCAATGTTACATTTAAACAACCGCAGCAACGTTTTGATGATGAAGCTGTAATTTATTTTGAAGATGCTGATGGTCTTGGTCTCGAATTAGTGTTTAATGATAAAGATAATCGTGCAGGTTTTACCTATGGTCATATTCCGTCTGAAAATTCTATCAAAGGTTTTTATAATGTTGAGATTTGGGAAGAGGGCTATGAACGCACCGCAGCAATCCTTACGGAACAATTAGATCATACATTAATTGCAGAGAAAAGTAACCGGTTTCGTTTTGCAGCAACAAATTCTCCGGGCAATTATGTAGATATACTTTGCGCGCCAGATAGTTTAAAAGGTTTGGGCGGAGGCGGAACGGTGCATCACATTGCATTTGCAACAGCCAATAAAAAAACGCAGGAAGAAGTAAGAATGAAAATGGCACAACGCATGTTAAACCCAACACCAATATTAGACAGGCAATATTTCACATCAATTTATTTTAGAGAACCTGGCGGCGTTTTATTTGAAGTTGCAACAGCGGAGCCAGGTTTTTTAGTGGATGAAGACAAAGCGCATTTAGGCGAAGCTTTGAAATTACCAGAATGGTATGAATCACATAGAAAAACAATTGAACAAGCTGTAGCAACTGTAAGTTTTAATGCAGAAAAATTTACATAATGCATACTAAAAATATTTTTACCTCGGGCACCCAAATCAGTGAAGCAAAAAAAGCTTTAGTAATGATTCACGGTCGTGGCGCATTTGCGGAAGATATACTTTCTCTTTCAGGTTATTTTAATTTAAATGACTTTGCGTTGGTTGCTCCACAGGCGGAAGGCAACACATGGTATCCATATTCTTTTTTAATGCCCCCTAAACAAAATGAGCCATGGCTGACATCTGCACTAAATGTTTTAAGCGAAATTGTTGACGATATTAATGATGAAGGCATTAATTCTGAAAAAATTTATTTCTTAGGTTTTTCACAAGGCGCATGTTTAACACTTGAATTTGTAACACGCAATGCAAAAAAATGGGGCGGCGTTGTAGCATTTACCGGCGGGTTAATCGGCGATAAAATTTATAACGAAAATTATAAAGGCGATTTTATGAACACGCCCATTTTTATTGGCAGCAGCGATCCTGATCCGCATGTGCCGGTTGAAAGAGTACATGCTACCGAATCTGTTTTAAAAAATATGTATGCAAATCTTACAGTAAAGATTTATCCTCACATGGGCCACACCATCAATAAAGATGAAATAAACCAGGCTAACGCCTTAGTGTTTAACGGTAATAACCAGTAATGTTGCAGCTACCTGTTTATCTTGATAATAATTCAACCACGCAATGCGATCCCCGCGTAGTTACAGCTATGCTCCCATACTTTTCCGAACAATATGGAAATGCTGCCAGCACAACACATCCATTTGGATGGATAGCGAAAGAAGCCGTTGAAAAAGCACGTGAGCAATTAGCCAGACTTATCAATGCTGATATAACGGAAATCATTTTTACTTCCGGTGCTACTGAAAGTGACAACCTTGGCCTGAAAGGTGTGTTTGAAAATTATGCATCAAAAGGCAATCATATTATAACTGTTGCAACAGAACATAAAGCTGTTTTAGATACATGTAAACACATAGAAAAACTTGGCGGTGAAATTACTTATCTCAATATAAAAGAAGATGGATTGATTGATGTAGATGAACTTGAAAAAAATATAAAGCGTTCAACCATTCTTATCTCGGTAATGTATGGGAATAATGAAACAGGCGTTATTCAATCAATAAAAAAAATAAGTGGAGTTGCAAAACAGCATGATGTATTATTTTTTTGTGATGCAGCCCAAGCCGTTGGAAAAATTAAAGTTGATGTTATTGATGATGGAATTGATATTCTTGCTTTTACTGCACATAAAATTTATGGACCTAAAGGCATTGGTGCTTTATATGTGCGCAGAAAAAATCCAAGAGTAAAATTAATTTCTCAAATGGACGGCGGCGGCCATGAAAAAAATATACGCAGTGGTACTTTAAACGTGCCTGCAATTGTTGGGTTTGGAAAAGCATGTGAAATATGTATGAAGGAAATGACTACCGAAGCAAATGCCTTAAAACATTTGAGAGATAAACTTGAACATAACTTATTAAAGCTTGAAGAAGTACATATTAATGGCAATAAAGAATTCCGTTTGCCACATGTAAGCAATCTTTCTTTCAAAAACATAAGCGCAAATAGTTTAATGATGCAATTGAACAGAAAAATTGCAGTGTCGTCGGGATCAGCCTGCACCTCAGCTTTGCCCGAGCCTTCTTACGTGTTAAAAGCAATGCATTTGCCTCATGAATTAGCAAATGCATCATTACGTTTTGGATTAGGAAGATTTACAACAGAAGAGCAAATTAATTTTGCGATAAAAGAAATTTCAGAAACAGTTACTAAACTCCGTAACGAAAACAGAACCTTCAATTCGGTATAAACTTATCCCGCTTCGTATAGCGGTTTATAATGAACAGAAAACTTAACCGTTCACAATCATTATATCTTTCGTGATTACAAAAAACTGTATAAATAATCTTCTTTAAAACAGTTACTACCTTTCTCTTCCTGCATCTGTTTTTAATGTATGTAACATCATATGAAAAATAAACGCTGCCTGAAAAAAAAGCAGCGTTTACAATGTTATTAATAAGAATATCTAAAGCTACCATTACGTTTGCAACGAGCAAAAAAATTCACACAAACAATTAAAACTGTTACTGGAAACAAACTTTCTTTCGACTAATTTAATCGAAAATACACAGGCACAATCTTTGAATTTAATAATAACCGAAATGAGGAAAATGTAAATAATGGCTGAAATAAGCAGCGACGAATTTGAAAATTTTGTCTTAAATTACAATATATGATAAATACTTTACCCACTGCTAACCTCGCTAAAATTTCCCAGTTTGATAATGCTGTTTTTTACTGCATGAATGCATCTTCAGAACGTATTCCTGTTGGTGTAATAAGTAATGTAGCTATTCTTCCTGATAATAAACTCGAATTTACTGTATCACATTTTCCCGTTTTGGAAAATAGCTGGAATGTGTTTGCAGCCGAATTGCATTTTTATAAAAAAGGTTTGCCTTTTAATTTGAGGGTGCATGGCACTGCATGGTTTACAAGTAAAGATGATTTAACCGTTCAATTTAATACTTTACATGTAGAAAGCTTTGGTCAACCTGAAGAAAGAGCCTATTCTTTACAAGAAACTATTGCTGAAATTTTCAGCACTACAAGTTTATTTTTTAAGAAAATGCTTGTTACAGGGTTTTAATTTTACATACCAAAACTCTTGCAAATTTCATGGTCATCGCTTTTTTTGGATCTTTAGGGCGGGCAATCGTATAAATTAAATATTCCCTGCCAGGTTGCAGTAAAGTTTTTATTTCACTTAATTTAATGCAATAAGTTTCATCCTTCATCAGCACAAAGTCTTTTATAAAACTATCATCGCTATTATAAATACTGATATCCCGTTTCCAGTCTTTCGGAATCACGTCTGAATTAATATATATTGTCAGGAAGCTTTTAGATGACAATGCAGGCGCGTTTATGATAAATACGCTGTCATCATTTTCTTCGGGTATAACAGTTAATGAATTATTTGCTGCACTAATTGTAAGCTTAAGCTGTTGAGAAAAAGTTGGCAAGAAACAAAAAGCAAATACTGTAATTAATATATATTTCATCGAATAAAGTTCAGCTCTTTATTCTAAAGAAAGATATAAAAACTGCAATGAATAAAAAGTCCCTAATTTAATAAGGCTTTAATTGACGTGATTAACTGGTCTTTAGTAAAAGGCTTTTCCAGGAAAAGATCTGCGCCATTTTCTATTGCTAACTCTTTCGCTTCAGGTGTATAACCAGAGATCATAACAATTTTAACTGTAGGATAATTTTGCTTGATATAAGAAATAAAATCGACACCTAAGCCATCCGGTAATTTATTATCTAATATTACAACAGAAGGGTTTTCATTCTTCAAATAATCTTGTGCTGCGGCAATAGTTTTAGCATGATCTAATTCAATTGCTTTCTCCTGGAGCATTATATTTAATAGTAAGCACATGTCGCCTTCATCCTCAACTATAAAAACTTTTTTTGGTTCTTTGGTTTGCAGTTTTGCCATATACCGGTTTTTAGACTTTATTAATAAGCAATTGCCTTACCAAAAATATTAAATATTATAACCATTTCAAATTGTGGAATTTATTATAAAAAAATGTTCTTTTTAATAATATTGTTCAAAAAAATAAGCAATACTTGAGCATTTAATTTAATGCTTTAACTCAACCACTTCAAAATCGTTAGCTGTAATTTTTCCAAGCTCGTGAAGATCAGCGTTGCTCCAACGTTCATCGGGTGCACCACTTATATACATGTTACTTCCAATATCGGCCAGCATTAAACCATATTTTTT
>JAFBAF010000069.1 GCA_019247895.1 Parafilimonas sp.
AAAGGAAATAAAAAATAATGCCGCTGTAATTTTTGTGCATGGTGCAGGTTATTTGCAAAACATAGATTATTGGTGGAGTTATTATTTCCGCGAAATGATGTTTAATAATTTACTCGCAGATAAAGGTTACACAGTAATGGATATTGATTATCGAGGAAGCGCCGGTTATGGCAGAGACTGGCGAACAGGAATTTATCGTTACATGGGTGGAAAAGATTTAGATGATGAAGTTGATGCTGCACATTATCTCGTTCAAAATGTTGGAATTGATTCAACACGCATTGGTATGTATGGCGGAAGTTATGGTGGCTTCATGACGTTGATGGCACTTTTTACACAACCCGATGTTTTTAAAGCCGGCGCTGCATTGCGGCCCGTTACAGATTGGGCACATTATGAACATGATTATACTTCTGCAATTTTGAATGAACCTTTTACCGATAGCATTGCTTATGCACGTTCATCGCCGATAAATTTTGCAAGCGGTCTAAAAAATCATTTGCTTATTTGTCATGGAATGGTTGATGTGAATGTACATTTCCAGGATGCAGTTCGGTTAACGCAAAGATTAATTGAATTAGGAAAAGATAATTGGCAAATTGCGCCTTATCCTGTAGAAGATCACAGTTTTGTTGAGCCAAGCAGTTGGACAGATGAATACAAGCGCATTTTAAAATTGTTTGATGATAATTTAAGATAGTCGGAAAGTCCGGAAGACCGAGAGTCCGAAGAAACTTCAAAATTCTACGAGTACTTTATGGCTTTTTAAGTTTACTGAAGTAGTGATAATTCAAAAGACTGATATTCTGAAAAAAACTTCAAAATTCTACGAGATACTTTCTGACTTTCCGACTTTACTGACTTTCGGACTTCTCCAACCAAACAACTTTTTGTTCTGCTTTATGCGGCTGACCAATGATGTCTTTATATAATTCAGGTCTTCTTGCTTTTATATAACGATAACCACCGGCCTTAGTTAATTTATCTGCAGTAATTGTTGCGGTTGTTATATCATCACCCAATGTTCTGCATTCAGCAATTATATCTCCAAACGGATCAATGATCATTGAACATCCATTTTTTAATTGATCATCATCCATGCCAATCGGGTTTGAAAAAATTGCATACACTGCATTATCATAAGCACGTGCAGGCAACCATTTCATCAACCATTCTCTTCCTTTCATGCCGTCAAATTCAATTCGTAATGATGTTGGATCTGCGTCTCTATTCTCCCAAAGTTTTGGATCAGGAAAACCAGCACCTGGTCTTGTTGATGGTGTGCACATGGTAACATGCGGCATAAAAATTATATCAGCACCCAACAATTTTGTTGCACGAACATTTTCGATGATGTTGTTATCATAACAAATAAGAATTCCACATTTCCATCCATGCAATTCAAACACACAATATTCATTTCCCGGCGTTAAATATGGATTAATGAATGGATGCAGCTTCCTGAATTTTGCAACCAATCCATTTTTATCAACGCATACATATGCCTTAAATAAATTATCATGTTCATCTTTTTCAAACAAACCTGCAAGCACAACAATATTATGTTTTGATGCGATTGTTTGCAAGGTTGAAATACTTTCACCAGCAGGAATAAATTCAGCCAGCTCTAGCATTTGTTGTTTTGAAAGTTTGCGTGCAAATGTGTAACCTGTAACAGAGCATTCATGAAAGGCAATAATATCTGCACCTTGTTCTTTTGCTCTTTTTGATAGCGAATCAATTACAGAAAGATTGTATTTTTTATCACCGCTCTTATGTTCAAATTGCGCCGAAGAAATTTTTATGTTTTGCATATCATTAAAATAAAATCAATGCAAACTTATAGCAGTTATGAAGTAGATGTTATTTATTTTTTTGCCGATTTTCTTTCATATCAGTAAAAATTTCACTTGCATTTTTTCAACGTTGAATGCAGTTGGAAAAGGTACAATCATAGGATGAAGGGCGTGGCGGAAAATTCTTATTTTACTCTGCATGTAAGTGAGGCGGAAAAAAATGTGCCATGTAGTTTGATGAAGCCTCAATTATTAAAACAAACTTATTTGTTGAGGAGTTGTTTTAAGTAAATGATCATTATTCTTTTTTTCTTGCTGCTTTGTCAAATATTGTTGAAGCCATTTGGAAGTGTCTAAATTCTTTTTTATAATATACCAACCCCATTCTCCGTATTCATAGCGTTCATCTTTTTCATAAGTTATTTGTTCTATTTCATGCGTTATAAAATAACTTAAGCCGAATAAATTTCTATCGGGCACAGAAATCTTTTCAACGAGCTTTACCCGGTTATAGGGCATAAAAACATTTAATGGTTTGTCTTTATGTTTTCCGGTGCGATTAAAGTCTGTATATAAATCTTCAAATGCTAATTCCGCCATTTGAATAATAAGATAATGGTCATGCTTTTCAGGATGTTGCAAAAAGTAAATAAATTCGGGTGAATGTTTTATAATGAAGTCTTCCATTAAATCCAGTTTGTTGTTAGCGCATCTATTTTTTCCATTTGCTCAATGGTAAAGCCCAGCACTTTAATAATGTTTGATACATGTTGTATTTCAAACAGCGTAAGCTTTCTGCCTTTGCGGTCTTTCAAATACTTGTCTAATACCTGGTAACCGCCAATGTAAAATTCGTACACTTGTTTGGTAACAGGGTAAAAATATTCTTGTTTGTTGAAAAATAGTTTGTTGTTGTTGAAAACAGGTTTTTCTACTTCGTGATTATTAAAATCTGCGCAGTGAATTTTTTCTTCTATATTATTTAATGCTTCATTATTCATTAAATGTGCTTGTATTAATTGCCAGCCAAGTTCACTTAATTGTTCAAACAAATTCTTATCTTCTGTAAATGGAATGCGCGGAAAATCTATTTTTAAAAACTCTGCATATTTAGTGCGATATGTTGGCGAATGAAGAATGGCGTAGATGTAAGAAAGGATTTGTTGTGCAGTGAAATCTTCGTTGCATAAATCATTAATAAACTTTCTAAACTCTGATTTAAAGTTTTCAACTTTTTGATTTCCCTTGAAAATATATAAAGGCATTTTGTAAGAACCGGGTCCACCAAAATGTTCATCACTTATTTGATTGGAAATGAAACAAACAAATTCATCAAGTCTGGAAGTTTCCAATCCAATATTTGAGCGATGAAAAAAATTATCCATTATTTCACTTCTGCTTCGAGAAAGAAAGTCTTTATCATAAAAAATAAATCTTTTATTAAAAGGCGCTATATCATATTCAACGATTTTCTTTTCATCATACTTTGCTTTAAGCGCTTTGCTGTATTCCCATGTCGTTTTTTTTGAAATTCTATATTCTTCTATTATTTCTTGAAGACTTGGTTTCTTTGCAAGGATTTTTTTAATTCTGTCTTTTAAAATCTGTTCATTGAAATCAGTAGAAATAGGATTTACTTTTGTTTTTATTCCAACTGAATACTTATTGAAAATCTCGTGAAGCCCCCATCCATTACCATATTTATCTATCTCAAAATTAGCTTTTGGAACAAAAAAGCTAACATCATCAATGAATCTATTCTTGCCCCATAGTGTTGCTCTAAATTGCTGATTAAACTCTTGTATCTTAATCTTAATAAATTTTTCTTGCTGCAAAGATGTATTCCAACAATAAGCTTCTTTAAATTTTCTATCTCCCCAAACATCAACATATTTTACTTCAGGATTTTTTGATTTTAATTCGGTTTTAATAAATATGTTTATTGAAACGCCTTGCATAATATCAAACACATTTTCGTCA
This sequence comes from Parafilimonas sp., assembly GCA_019247895.1. Taxonomy (GTDB): domain Bacteria; phylum Bacteroidota; class Bacteroidia; order Chitinophagales; family Chitinophagaceae; genus Parafilimonas. The sequence continues at coordinate 3,777 of JAFBAF010000069.1, forward strand.
ATCTTTCCATCAGGTGTTTTTTCTTTTGTTCTATAATTTCCATGAAGATTTATTATAAATACTTTATTGAAAGTTTCTAATAAAGAATTTCTCATTTTACGATGAGTAATTCCATTGAGGAATGAATTATTTGAAATTATTGCTACAATTCCTTTTTCGACTTTATCCATTTTTTCCTGTGCAAAACGAATAAATTTTATATAATCATCGTCAATGTTAATTTTTCTTTCATCTCTCGGTTTGTATTCTTCTATTTGTTCTAAAATCCATTCGCCAGTATTTTTTGAATGAATAGAATAAGGAGGGTTTCCAGTAATAACAAGAATAGGATTATCCTTTACCTGTTGAGCCAATTGAGTTTCCTCTGTTAATTTGGGTAACAAATCTATTTTTATTTGCTTGCTAACAGGTTCTAATGTATTAGTTAAATATACTTGTAAGCGTTCTTCATCAGCCAAAGGATAACCTGCATCTTTTAAATACTGGCTCAGCTTTAAATGTGCAATTGTGTAAGGCGCAATTAAATATTCAAAGCCGTATAAATTTTTAAGTATGTGCTCTTTTACAAGCAATCTTCGTTCAGCAGTTTTTGGCAACGTGTTATCAATAATGCGCTGCATAATATCAACCAAAAAAGTTCCGGTGCCGGTGGCAAAATCAAGCACAGTTACTTTGTTCATGTCTGCCAAACCGTCTTTAATATCAAATGTGCTTTTCAGAATATCATCAATAGCACGCACAATAAAATTTACAATAGGCGGCGGCGTGTAATAAACGCCTTTCGCTTTACGTAAAGCTTTATCATAAGCAGCCAAAAAATGTTCATAGAAATAAATAAACGGGTCGGTAACAGAATAATTTGTTTCATCAAAAATGTCTTTGGTTTTTGTGCGCCTGTAAAACAAGCTGCGCTGAATTTCCTGCTCGTCGAAGTTGTTCATAATGGTAAGCACTTCTTCAACTATCCAGCGTGTAGGTGCGTACTGTTTGTTTTTAAGTTCGTCAAGAAAATCAACCAGCTCTTTAATTAATTCAAAGCTGTGTGGAATAAATTCTTTTGCATTTAACAATGTTACCTGTTGCGCATTTGCATTTAGTTTGGCGAGAAATAAACCATACGCCAGATTTTGAGCAAATGCATCTGCAAATTCTTCAATAGTTAGCTCATGAAATACATAAGTTTTAAAAGTTTCATACAGTCCGATTAGCTTGTCTTTTTTATTGTTGTTAAGCTGTTCAGTTAATTCTTCAAACAAAAAATCTTTCAAATATTTTGCACGCACTGCCAATGCTTCCGCAAGTTTTTTTGCAGTAGCAATTTTTACTGGTGGTTGACTATAAAATTTTAAGATCAGTTCTTCAACTTCATGAACATTTTTTTCGTTGAGAATTGTATTTCGGTTTAATAAATCCCAATCTGTAAAAAGTGTTTTAGATGTTACTTCATCGCCTTTAATCCAAACAAATTCTTTATAGTTAGTAAGGAGAATATTATCATTAAGCTTTTTATATTTTTTTATTTGATTGCTGTTATAAAGCTTTGAAAGATTTTCATCTAATTTTTTATTTTCAACATAACCAACAATACTTCCTGCATTTGAAATTTTAAAATCAGGCGCACCAAAACCTTGCTCTCGTTTAGGTTCGTGAATGATTTGTAAACGATAACCATGATGTTGCGCAATTGCTTTCAACAATATGTCCAATGCAGTTCGATGCGTATGTTCTGTAATTTCTTCAAGGGGTATGGATTGAAGAGATTTAAAGTAATCGTTGAAGTATGCAGCCATGCAATATTTAAAATAAGTTGACAAATTAATAAAAGCAAACAAAAAAGCCGCATTATAAACGCGGCTTTTTTGTTAAGTAAAAAAATAATATTTACAACGTTTTCAACACATCATTCATACTTCTAACTGCATCTGCGCTTTTTGCGAAAGCAGCTTTTTCTTCTTCATTCAATTCAACATCAACAATTTTTTCCCAACCATTTTTTCCGATTACAACAGGCACGCCTAAACAAATATCTTTCTGACCAAATTCACCATCTAAATAAACACAACAGGTAAATAATTTTTTCTCATCACGAACAATAGATTCAACCAATGCTGCTCCGGCTGCGCCTGGTGCATACCATGCAGATGTACCAATTAATTTTGTAAGCGTTGCACCACCAACCATTGTATCATTCACAATTTGTTTTTGTTGTTCTGCACTTAAAAAGTTTGTAACAGGAACACTATTCCATGTTGCTTTACTTATTAAAGGAATCATTGTTGTGTCGCCATGACCACCAACAACAATAGCATTTAAATCTGAAGGACTGCAACCAAGATGTTGACTCAATTGATATTTAAAACGTGAGCTATCCAATGTTCCGCCCATTCCAATTATCCTGTTTTTAGACAACTTACTTGATGTAAGAGCGAGATACGTCATTGTATCCATCGGGTTGCTGATAATAATAATTATTGCATCGGGAGAATGTTTTAAAATATTTTCTACAACTCCTTTAACAATGCCTGCATTAGTGCCGATCAATTCTTCGCGGGTCATTCCTGGTTTGCGTGGCAAACCAGATGTAATAACTACTACCTCACTGCCTGCGGTTTTTGAATAATCGTTAGTGCTGCCGGTTATACGTGTATCAAAGCCAAGTAATGTGGCGGTTTGCATCATGTCTTGCGCCTTGCCTTCAGATAAACCTTCTTTAATATCAAGCAATACAACTTCATGCGCCAGTTCTTTGCGCACAATGTTATCGGCACAGGTTGCACCAACTGCCCCGGCACCTACAACAGTAATTTTCATTCATTATATTTTTAATGTGAAATAAATAATTGGGTTGCAAAGGTAATAAAGCAAAATGCTTATCCGCCGTTTCATCTAAACAAAGTTTGTTTTTTTATTGCCAGATGGAAGCCTTGTTTTATTCAATAAGTTATTCACATCCGGCAAAAAGCATTTCATAAAAAGAATAAAAATTTTTCAACTTTCACGATTGATTTAATGCAGAAATTTCGGCAGGCAAAAAATATCTTTTAGCTTTGCACGACCACTGAGAATTTTTATCTCGCCGGTCAACTGGCAATAATCTAAAAATTAAGATTGAATGAAAACAAAACACAGTATGCTGTGCGGGTTTTCTTTTTTATTTTTTAGCTGCTTGCACAAAAGAAAATTAAAACCATATATATGGCAAAATACATTTTTGTTACCGGCGGAGTAACAAGCAGTTTAGGTAAAGGCATTATTGCGGCTTCGCTTGCAAAGCTTTTGCAGGCAAGAGGCTTTAGAGTAACGATACAAAAACTGGACCCTTATATTAATATAGATCCCGGAACATTGAATCCGTATGAACACGGCGAATGTTATGTTACGGAAGACGGCGCAGAGACGGATTTAGATCTTGGGCATTATGAGCGTTTTCTGAATATTTATACTTCACAGGCAAACAATGTAACCACGGGAAAAATTTATCAAACTGTTATTGACCGGGAGCGTGCTGGTGACTTTTTAGGAAAAACAGTACAGGTTGTTCCGCACATTACTGATGAGATAAAGCGTCGCATGGTGTTACTTGGAAATGATGGCAACTATGATATTGTAATAACAGAAATCGGCGGTACAGTTGGCGATATTGAAAGTCTTCCTTTTATTGAGGCAGTTCGCCAGTTGCAATGGGAATTACCCGAAGGCGACGTGTGCGTTATTCACCTTACACTTATTCCTTATTTGCGTGCAGCAAAAGAATTAAAAACAAAACCCACTCAGCATAGTGTAAAAATGCTGAGTGAAACAGGCGTGCATCCAGATATTATTGTTTGCAGAACAGAAGAAAGCTTGAGCAATGATCTGAAAAGAAAAATTGCTTTGTTCTGTAATGTAAAAGTAGAAGCTGTAATTGAAGCGTTGGATGCATCAACTATTTATGAAGTGCCTTTGGCAATGCTGCGCGAAAAGCTGGACATTATCACGTTAAGAAAATTAAACACTACCCTTGTTCCTGAAGCCGATTTGAGAGAATGGAAAAGTTTTTTGGATAAATTGAAATATCCTAAAAGCAAAGTAAGCATTGGTTTGATCGGTAAATATATGGAGTTGCAGGATGCGTATAAATCCATTCTTGAAAGTTTTATACATGCAGGTGCTATTAATGAAGTAAAAGTAACAGTAGTTGATGTGCATAGTGAAGGCATTAATAAACATAATGTAAAAGAAAAATTAGAAGGGCTTGATGGCTTATTAGTGGCTCCTGGTTTTGGTAAACGTGGCATTGAAGGAAAGATTGTTGCCGTGCAATATGCACGTGAAAATAATTTGCCATTCTTTGGAATTTGTTTGGGAATGCAAATGGCAGCCATTGAATTTGCCCGTAATGTTTTAGGCATTGAAAAAGCGCATTCAACAGAAATGGATGAAAACACTTGTGATGCTGTTATTGATATGATGGCAGAACAGAAAAAAATCACATTGAAAGGTGGTACAATGCGTTTGGGTGCTTATCCATGCGAAATAAAACAAGGCACATTGGCACACAATATTTACGGTAAAACATTGATAAGCGAAAGACATCGCCACCGTTTTGAATTCAATAATAAATATTTTGAACAATTTGAAGCGAACGGAATGATTGCAAGCGGTATAAATCCTGATAGCGGCTTAGTGGAAATAATGGAAGTTAAAAATCACCCGTTCTTTATCGGTGTGCAATATCACCCGGAATTAAAAAGTACGGTTGAAAGTCCTGCACCTTTGTTTGTTCATTTTGTTGCTGCAGCAAAAAATTATAATGAACAGCGCAGTAATGTAAAAAATCCTTTGTTACAAAGTGAGATGATATAAACGGTTTTTCGTTAAACAAAAAGCCCCCCTCTTAATTAAATCAGAAAAATATTTTCAATTCTAAATCCACATCAATTTCTTCTTCGTAGGTGTTAGTCTATAACTTTTTGTATAGCCTAAATCATTCAACACTATGAAGAAAAAAATCTGGAAAATCCTAACCATATCTTTAGCTGTTACTCTTGTTTTATTCGTGGTTTTGTGTATACACATTTATATAATGATGAAACCAAAACCTGCAGATGCTTCTACTATTGCGATGGCAAGAATTGATGTAAAGCAAAATATTAACAAACAAGATGGTGATAAAATAGCTTCATGGTTGTACACTCAAAAAGGGGTGCAGCATGTGCTGTGCAATCCACAAACAAAAAAAGTAGTTTTTTCTTTTTATCCTGCAAAGGTAAATGCAGATAATTTGACGGCTGCACTTTCTTCATCATTACATTATAAAGCCGTACGCTATAAACCTTCTGAAAAAGATATGATGAAAAGTTGCCCGGCTATGTCTTCATCTTTCAGTTATTCTATATACAACTTTATAAATAATACCTTTTAAAAATCAAATCAACAGTTATGAAAAGAACGGCATTTATGTTTTTACTGGCAGCAAGTTTTTTTGTGATAATAGCATCATCCTGCGACAAAAACAATAACTCTAATCCAACAACATTAACCCTGTACGATTCACTTGGTGGCACTGCAAAAGTTGCTGATCCTGCTAACCCGGGGCAAATGATTGAAGCAGGAAGATTGGGCATTCGTTCAGTTGTCGATAGCACCATCTTTGTAATTGCGGGTGATGATTCAATTAATCATTATTTCGATGTATTATTATCTGAAGTTGCAGTGAATGACCTGAGCGGTTTCCAGGAATTAAGTAAGAACCTGACAGACTTTTTTTGTGTGGCAACAGGCGCTAAAAATTTTACATATACAGGTTTAAGCATGACAGATGCACACAATCCTGCAACCAATCCGCGAATAAACGAAAAAGTTAATGCAGCTGACTTTGGACAGTTTATTAATGATCTTGGAACAGGTGCACAACAAAACGGGCTGCCGGATTACTTGATATCAAGAGTTGCTGCAGTTGCTGAAACAGTAGAAGGACAAGTGGTTCAGCGATAAGATAATAGTTGTTTTACAAAAAAACCTTTGAGCAATTTCAAAGGTTTTTTTATGTATTGCAGCTACAATAAATTAATTCCTGCTATAATTAGGTGCTTCTCTCGTTATTTCAATATCATGTGCATGGCTTTCACGCATACCTGCGTTGGTAATTTTTACAAACGTTGCTTGTTGTAAATCATTTATGGTTTTTGCTCCGCAATAACCCATGCCCGCACGCAAGCCACCGGTAAATTGTGCAACTACTTCACTCAAATAACCTTTATAGGCAACGCGGCCTTCAATACCTTCAGGCACAAACTTTTTAATATCATCTTCTACATCCTGGAAATAACGATCGCTGCTGCCTTGTGCCATTGCTGCAATGCTGCCCATACCGCGATATTCCTTAAATTTTCTTCCTTCATAAATAATCGTTTCACCCGGACTTTCTTCTGTTCCTGCAAACACACTTCCCATCATCACAGTATCTGCACCTGCAGCTAATGCTTTTACCATATCGCCTGTATATCTTATGCCTCCATCTGCAATTAATGGAGTATCGAAATTTTTTAATGCATTTGCCGCCTCCATAATAGCTGTTAATTGCGGTACGCCTGTACCTGCAACAATTCTTGTTGTGCAAATTGAACCCGGTCCAATACCAACCTTCACTGCATCAGCACCCGCTTCAGCCAAAGCTTTTGCACCTGCTGCCGTTCCAACATTGCCGGCAATAACCTGCAAGTTTTTAAAACTTCTTTTCAAAGATGCTAATGCAGCAATAACACCTTTGCTGTGCCCATGTGCGCTATCTAAAGTTACCACATCAACACCTACATTTATTAATGCAGAAGCTCTTTCATTAATATCTTTTGTAATGCCAAGCGCAGCACCAACCAGCAGCCGTCCAAATTCATCTTTTACGGCATTCGGGTAATTGCGCAATTGTAAAATATCACGGTAAGTAATTAAACCTGTTAGCTTGCCTTGTTTGTTTACAACCGGCAATTTTTCAATTTTATATTTATGTAAAATGATCTCTGCTTTTTTAAGATTAGTCCCATCCGGCGCGGTAATAAGGTTTTCTTTCGTCATTACCTCACTTACTTTTTTCTTCTTATCATTTTCGAAACGCAGATCGCGATTGGTAAGAATGCCAACCAGTGTATTGTTTTTGTCAACGATAGGAATACCGCCAATTTTATTTTCTTTCATTAACCGCAAAGCATCACCAATGGTTGCATCCGCTAATAAAGTAATCGGGTCTATTATTAAACCGCTTTCACTACGCTTAACTTTTCTTACCTGTTCCGCTTGTTGGTCAATCGTCATGTTTTTATGCAAAATGCCAATACCACCTTCTCTTGCCAAAGCCATTGCAAGACTGGCTTCGGTAACTGTATCCATTGCTGCAGACAGCATTGGAATGTTTAATTTAAGTGATTTTGTAAGCCTGGTAGAAATATCCGTTTCTCGTGGAAGAACTTCGCTGTAAGCAGGAGATAAGAGAACGTCGTCGAAAGTTAAACCTTCACCAAAAAAACGTTTTTCCTGTGAAGCGCTAAATATTGTTGCCATGTGCAAAGATATAGCAGCAAATCATTGCCTGCAAAATTTTGCATTTCATAAACGTGTCATTTAACCTTTCTTCCTTTCCATTTATATGTCCCAAATTTTCCAAGCCATCCAGAAACGATCGTGTACAAAATGTGAAGGGGTTGCATCAGCACAAACCAAAGCATCAATCTTTGTAAAGAAAAAAACTTAGCAACGTTGTACATAAATGGCATTTCAAATAATGCTTTTGCAAGAATAAAAAACAGCCAAACTAAAAATAATTCAGGTTGAAAAAAACAAGCTATAAATAAAATGAACAGGAAAAGATTGGTGAAATAAACTAATAGTAAAACCCAAAAAACTTTTTTGTCTTTGTAGCTTGTTGCTTTGCTTGCCCAACGAATTCGTTGGTTTAAAAAACTTTTCCAATCAGCCATTGGCGCTGTTAAAACAATAGCTTCATTGCTGAATAAATAACCAATGTTTTGAGGGTAACGCATTTTTATTTTATGCATCAATAACATGTCATCTCCGCTTGCAATATGATCTGCATTTTTAAATCCGTCCACTTCATAAAAAGCATCCTTTTTATAAGCAAGATTGGCGCCGTTGCACATGCTGTGCGCACCCGCATACACAGAAGATGCAGTAATGCCTTGCAAACTTATAAAATCCAAACATTGAAAAACGTTCAAGAAAGAATTGTTGCAGGTAAACATTACAGGCGCAGCTATAAAAACGCGTTCATTCTTTTGTATATATGCATCAAATAAGCTTAACCAGTTGTGCTGAACAATGCAGTCTGCATCTGTTGTAATTATCCATTCATATTTACTTTGCGCAATTGCAAGTTCAATGGCTCTTTTTTTATAAGAGTTTATATTTTCTGTAATAATATTTTTTAAGCTGATGATTTGAATGTTTGTATATATGGTTTGCAAACGATGAACAACATCAGGTGTTGCATCTGTAGAAAAATCATCAGCAATAATTATCTCGTACAAATGCTTTGGGTAATTGTTGTTTAAAATTGAAAGAATGCATGTTTCAATATTTTCTTGTTCATTTCTTGCAGGAATAATTATTGAAAATGTAGTTGTGGGCGCAATGTTTGCAGGCTTAAAAATTTTTAATTTACTGAACCAGAATAAATAAGTGTTAATTAATAATAAGTAAATGCAAAGAAATATGGCAGTGATATAGACGAAATAGTTGAGCACCTCCATAAGCAAAGAAAGCCAGAATCAGCGATTCAACAATGCCATAAGCTGTTTTGTATATTTTTCTTTCAGCAACTGGTGGCCGGCTTCAATAACTTCTATACTAATATTTTTTGCATTGTAGAAAATGGCGGCGCGTTTACTTAAAATAATGCGATCATATTTTCCAAATAAAAGATTGAGATGAATATTTTTTTCAGCGCAAATCTTTTTTATAGCGTTCAGGTCGGGATTTATTTTGCGCATACATGTCCAGCGTTTATATAATTGCGATCTTTCTTCTGCGTCGTCTAAATAATAATGCACAAATTTTATAACGCTTTTATTAAACAGTTTTAGTTTTCCAACAAAATTTAAAAAGAAAAAAAACCAGCCCGGATTCTTCATTGTATAAGCAAAAGCTTTATTCCCCAAAGCTGTTTGTGTTGTTATCCAATGCCAGAAGTTTAAATGCAAGCCATCTGGTGCAACAAGTGCAACAGTATTAATTTTGCCCGGAGCTGATTGCAACATATTAAAAGCTGCACGGCCGCCCATGCTATAAGCCAGCACAGAAAATTTTTTTTGCTGCGGTTCAATTGAATAAAAAATAGTAAGCAGATCATTCAGTGCAAATGGCTCTTTCTCATTCCAAAGTGTAGCGCCGTGGAAAGGAAAATCAATTGCATATAAAGTGTAGTTCTTGCCAAGATGTTTTTCAAGAAAGTGAAATGATGTTCCATCTTCTCCATAACCGTGCAGGCATAATAAAGTTTCGCTGCCATTGCCAAATACATAATAATTTATAAGGGAAGATTTATATGCTAAAGAAAGTTGTTGCATTAAAGGGTAACATCTTAACACAAAAGTTTATTTAATCGCTTGGTTAGTTGGTAAAGATATATAATTTTGGAATAGTTGCATAAACAACTATATGTCTCAAAGTCATTTTAAAAGAGGAGAATTATACAGCGTTATTAATGGCATGGCAAGCATTGCTGTTGCAAGAAGATTGCAAAGAAACTTTCGTAATTCGGGGCTTGATATAACTATTGAACAATGGACGGTATTATATCATTTATGGAAAGAAGATTGTTTAAGTCAGCAGGAATTATGCAACCGCACTTATCGCGATAAACCAAGTATTACACGATTGATTGATAATCTTGAAAAACAAAAATTGCTGAAACGTGCATCGCATAAGAATGATAAACGCATTAATCTTGTTTGCTTAACAGATGCCGGAAAAGCTTTGCAAAATCAAACGCTTGAACTGGCTAATGAAACAATGGATGAAGCACTAAGCGGTGTAAAAAAAGAAGATATCGAAATCGTAAAAAATGTTTTGCAAAAAGTGTATGATAATTTAAGCCCCAGCCCTAAAGGGAGTTATTAAAATACTTTAAAATAAAATCAAAAAAATTCATGCTGACAAATTTTATAAACAAGCTACAACTTACTCCCCTTCAGGGATTGGGGGCTCTTTTAAAAGGTGGCGAATGGCTGATAAAAGAAAGCAACGCTGACGACATTTTTATTCGCGAAGATTTTAATGAAGAACATTTAATGATCCGTGATATGTGCCGCCAGTTTGTGCGAACCGAAGTGGATCCTGTATTGGATCGGATTGATAAGCTTGAACCAGGATTAATGCGCTCGTTACTTGAAAAAGCGGGAGAACAAGGTTTATTGAGCGCATCAGTTCCTGAAGAATATGGCGGGCTTGGAAAAGATTTCATCACATCAACAATTATTACCGAGGGTCTTGGTGATGCCTTTTCATTTTCTGTTGCTATTTCAGCACATACAGGCATTGGCAGTTTGCCTATTTTATATTTTGGAACAGAAGCGCAAAAGCAAAAATATTTACCAAAATTAGCGAGTGGAGAATTTATTGGTTCATATGGATTGACAGAACCAAACAGCGGCAGCGATGCATTGGGCGCAAAGACAACAGCACGCTTAAGCGACGATGGGAAATATTATTTATTAAATGGACAAAAATGCTGGATAACAAATGGTGGCTTTGCAGATGTATTCACAGTGTTTGCAAAGATTGATGGCGATAAATTTACAGCATTTATTGTTGAACGTGGGTTTGACGGTTTTACGCAGGGGTCTGAAGAACATAAGATGGGAATTAAAGGTTCATCAACGGTGCAATTATATTTCCAGGATTGTAAAGTACCGGTTGAAAATGTGTTGGGTGAAATTGGAAAAGGCCATTTGATTGCTTTTAATATTTTAAATATTGGCCGCTTAAAATTATGTGCAGCTACAACGCAGGGAGCAAAGAGCGCTTTGAATATATCAGTGGAGTATTCGATAGCAAGAGAACAGTTTAAAACAGCAATTGCAAATTTTGGAGCAATAAAAGAAAAGCTTGCAGAAATGGCTATTCGTGTTTGGGTTTGTGAAAGCGGCTTATATAGAACAACTGCATGGATTGAAGAAAGACAAAAAATTTTACAATCAAAAGGAAAGACATATACGGAAGCATTGTTAGGCGCAGCAGAAGAATATGCAATCGAATGTGCGATCGCAAAAATTTACGGAAGTGAACTGTTGGATTTTGTTGCCGATGAAGGTGTGCAGATTCATGGCGGCAACGGTTTTAGCGATGAATATTTAATTTCAAGAACATATCGGGACAGCAGGATTAACAGAATTTATGAGGGCACAAATGAAATAAATCGTTTATTGATCCTGGACATGACTTTAAAACGTGCAATGAAGGGAAGATTGAATTTAATGGAGCCTGCAATGAAAGTGTCAGACGAATTAATGAGCATTCCTGATTTTAATGAAAGCGATGATGGTTTATTTGATCAGCAGAAAAAATACATCAGCAATTTAAAAAAAGCAATCTTAATGGTTGCAGGCGCTGCCGTTCAAAAACTAATGATGAACATTGATAAAGAGCAGGAAATTCTAATGCACATTGCTGATATGGCAATTGACGTATTTCATGCAGAAAGTGCTTTGCTGCGACTGATGAAACTAACTGAAAAAAATGGTGAAGAAGCGATGTCTTTACAAAAAGATATTGTGTGTTCGTTTATTTATGACGCTGCAGATCGCATTCATAAAAAAGGAAAAGATGCATTAAATGCATTTGCCGATGGCGATGAATTGCGCATTATGCATATCGGCTTAAAAAGATTTACAAAGATTCAACCTTTTAATAGTAAAGCAGCGAAAAGAAGAATTGCAGAAAAGATGATAGGGGATAAGCAGTACGTGTTTTAATTATTTGCAATTCTTACAAACACCATTTACCAACACATTTGTTTGATGTATTGAAAAGCCTTTAGGAATATTTACTTCAGGAATATTTACGTTATCCAAACAATAAGTTGTGCCGCAAGTTTCGCAAAGGAAATGAACATGGTCATCATGATGATGGCCTTCGCTGCATGCTTCTTTACATAAAGCATACATAACAGAATTATCTGCAGTAGGTATTGTATGAATGATTCCTTTATCAACAAAAGTTTGCAATGTGCGGTAAATGGTAACGCGGTCAAAAAGCTTACCGCTTAAACTTTCAATATCAGCATGTGAAAGCGCCTTTTCGCTGTGCTGAAACATTTCCAGAATTTTCAGCCGGTTATCCGTTATACTAAGCTGGTTGTTTTTTAATATGTCTGCAATTGCTTCCTTCATCAGAATAACATTTGTTTTTCATTTGCCAGATGTAACGCTCATAATTGATATTTATAGATTATTGCATTATGCGCATTTCATATTATTATTGTGCAAAAGATGTTCCTGTCGTAGTTGTTTCAGGCGGCTCTGTTTCTTTTAATAATGATTTGATATTTTCTTCGAGCAATTTCAAATCATCAGGCTTTAATGCATCGTAAACTTGCCCGCGAACGTTTCCAAATTTATCAACCAAAGCAACAAATTGCGAATGTAAAAACTGGTCATTAATATTGCCCACGTTATTGTTTGGATCATCAATCAAATAACTGTTTCTGGCTGCCAAGTAAAGGCTGTCTTTTCTTCCTGTTAGAAAGATCCATTTATTGTCGTTAACTTTCATTGAATCTGCGTAATGTTTTAAACGGGTTGCAGAATCTGTTTCCGGATCGCAGGAATGTGAGACGATCAAAAAATCTTTTTCATTTTTAAAATCACTATACACTTTATCAAGGTTATTATTCATAATGGGGCAAACACCTTTGCAACTGGTAAAAAAGAAGTTAACAGCGCAAACCTTACCCGCCATATTTTTTTCGGTAAAAATTGTGTTATCCTGTGTTATAAAACTAAAAGGCTTTACATAACTTATTACCGGCGATTTCGATTTTCCGTAGTTTGTACCTGCAAAAAGAAACAGTAAAAATGCTGCAACAAGCACGGTGAAAAAAACTATATAAACAAGCGCTTTTTTCTTCATGCAGGCAAAGTTATTAAAGCCTTAAACAAGTTTTTGTTAACGAAATAAGTTTTGCAACATTGTTGCAAATGAATATTTTTGCTTTGTTAATGATAAAATCAATTTCAAAGAAACTAAACCTGGATGCGCTTGGCATTTCTGCATCGCTTCTTTGCGCTATACATTGCGCTGTTTTGCCGTTGTTTTTTACAAGCCTTCCTTTATTTGGATTAGAGATTTTACACAGCAAAGTTTTTGAATATGGCATGATCGCATTTGCAGGTGTAATTGGTTCTTATGCCTTATTTCATGGCTGGAAAAAACATCATCATAAAATAGCACCACTGCTGATTTTTTTGACTGGCTTATGTTTTTTAATTCTGAAAGAAGTATTTATAGCAAAAGAATTACTGCTTTTAATTCCTGCCGCAACATTTATTGTTGGCGCTCATTTTTTAAACTTTCGTTATTGCAGAAAGGCTAATCATTGTCATATAAATGATTGTGATCACGATCATCTGCTAAGCTGATTTAGCTCGCAATTCTTCCATTTCAACATTCCTGGAAAAACTCTCTTCCAATGAAATAATTGTATCCGTTCTTTCGATGCCTTTTATCTTTTGCAGTTCATCGTGCAAAACAAATTTTAGTTGGCCAATATCTTTGCAAACTACTTCTGCAAACATGCTATAGTTGCCGGTTGTATAATTTAAGCGAACAATCTCAGGAATTCTTTTCAGCTCTTTTGCAACCGTATCATACAAAGAACTCTTTTCAAGAAAAATTCCGATAAATGCAATAACATCATAACCTAACAATTTATGATTTACATGCAATCTTGTTCCTTTAACAATGCCCATTTCCTGCAACTTTTTCATTCGCACATGAATAGTACCGCCTGATACGAAAAGTTGTTTGCCGAGATCAGCATAAGAAATATTTGCATTATCCATCATTGCCTGGATGATCTGGAAATCGAGTTTATCAAGATTCAATTTATTGTTCATTCGTAACTCTTTTTTAATAATTTTTCACCCAAATATACATATCATTAGATAATTTCTATAATTTTAAATTTTAACTTGAAATATTTCTATTGAGTTCGTTTGTGTTTTAATATTGCATCAGCAAAAGCGATAGTTCTTTATTTTACTGTGGGGTGATGAAACTTTTGGCAGACATGCCCTCTCGTCTCGGGGGTGGAGATCAAAGGATAAACTGAACATAGAGCCGACGTAACACCAGTTAGGCCGACCGGGGTTGACCACCAGTCTTTGTGTTCGCGCTAACTTCTCCGTGGAGGTTCGAACCCTCCCCCTACAGCTTTAAAATCCTTTCTTAGCAGAAGGGATTTTTTATTTGCAGATATATCAGGCTTCTTTCGTAAAGCGCACACTTAACAAAATAACATTAAAGCGATTGCATGTGTTTCATATAAAGCATTATCCTTAAAAATCTAAGATTAGTCTTCAATAATATACTGTGGTGTTGCGTTGAGTTTGCTTTTTAAATAAGCGATCTCATTTTGCATATTCCGTATGCGCTCTAACAAAAAATTGATAGCTTCAATTCCTTCCATATTTATATCGAGTTCGTAATGCAAACGAATTAATTTCTCCAATGTTTGCAATTCATCGCTGTCAATAAATTGTGTTTCCTCAATCCCAACGAGATGAATAAAGCCAAATTGATCTAACGATTGAATGAAAGACATTTCGATGTTATACAGTGTGCGGCACATTTCAACAGGTATAAGATTTTCGTTTTGCATAATCAGAGTTTAGATAATTCTGTGAACAATGCTTTTTGTTTTTCAGTAAGATTGGTGGGCATTTTTACTTGCCATGAAACAAACAAATCTCCAAACTTTCCTTCTTCTTTATAAACAGGAAATCCTTTACCTTTTAAACGGACAGTGGTTCCGTTTTGTGTTTCCGGATTTACTTTCAGTTTGATCTTTCCGCTTATTGTATCTAATGTAAAATTCCCGCCTAAAATGGCTGTATATAAATCAATTTCTGCTGTTGTATAAAGATCGTTGCCAACACGCTTAAATGCAGCATCGTCTTCAATGATGAACGTTATAAAAAGATCGCCGTTCGGGCCCCCGTTGATACCTTCACTTCCATAACCTTTCAGCTTGATTATTTGCCCGTTGGCAACACCTGCTGGAATAGTTATTCTTACCTGCTTATTATTAATAGTGAAAGTTTGTTTATGCGTTGTATAGGCGTCCCGTAAGCTTAAGTTTAATGATGCATTGAAATCGTTGCCGCGAAATTGTGATTGCGATCTGCCAGATCTTTCTCTGCTTCTTGCACTACCAAACAGTGATTCAAAAAAATCCGAAAAATCACTTTCGTTTCCTTCGCTGTATGTATAATCCTGCCAGCTTTGCGATGATGAGTGCGAACGTTGTTGTCTTGCCTGCTCATATTGTTCTGCATGTTGCCAGTTCTCGCCGTACGAATCATATTTTTTTCTTTTACCAGGATCGCTTAATACTTCGTTTGCTTCATTTATCTGCTGAAATTTTTTATTTGCCTCAGTATCATTCGGGTTAAGATCAGGATGATATTTCCTGGCAAGTTTGCGGTAGGCTTTCTTGATATCATCTTCCGTTGCATTTTTTTCTACGCCTAATGTTTTATAATAATCTACAAATGCCATAATAGTTTATAAATAGTAACACATTGAAGGTAACAAGATTATTAAAAAAGATAAACGAAAATCAACGGAACTCGTTTATAATATAAAAACCCTGCTATAATTGAGAAACCAATGAACTGCTGATATGGAATATAAATACACCACCAATAGATCTGGTTATAAAAAAGAACCTGCAAGCAATAGCTTTGCAAAATTTGCCGGCGATGCTCTATCTAAAGTAAAACGTTTTCTTTTTGAGGAGAGAAAATTGCTTAAAAGAGATCGTTTAGGCAATGATATTATTCCAACCGCACCTTTTTATGATGAATTGCATTTTGCCGATTTTGAATAAAAAGTACTCACAGGTAAGTTTGTGCCTATTGGCACTAAAACTTTTTCCAAATAATATTTGATACAGGGTAACAGGATATCGAAAAGTTTAAAAAGAAACCAGAATGTTACGATAATGCGGCTATTTGTAAATTTTTTTTTATGAAAGCAGCTTTTGATTTTTAGCCTATGTCTTACCATTTATACTAATTAACATTATATTTGACGTTTTTTAACTGTTTATTCATAATCCATATATATTTACACCCAAATTTAAAAATTGTCTAAAATGAGAAAAATTGTAAGTATTCTTACTTTGGTACTATTTACAAGCGTTGCTGCATGGGCGCAAGGCAAAATAAGTGGTACTGTGAGGGACCAGAATGGTGATCCCGTTCCATTTGCTACGATAAACGTAAAAGGTACTAAAGTTAGCGTAGCAGCAGACGCTAATGCAAATTTTACAATTGTTGCCAAACAAGGTGATGTGTTGGCAGTTTCCGCAGTGGGGCTTCAAAATGCTGAGGTTGCGGTGGGAGCTTCGGGTACTGTTAACGTGGTAATGACCCGTACTGCAGGTACAATAAACGATGTTGTGGTTACTACCGCATTAGGTATTCAAAGGCAATCAAAAGAATTAGGTTATGCTACGGCGAAAATCAATTCCCAGACACTTACACAGGCAAAAGTTACGAATGTTGGTACTGGTTTGGCTGCAAAAGTTTCAGGCTTACAGGTGAATTTAATTAATAATG
>JAFBAF010000125.1 GCA_019247895.1 Parafilimonas sp.
GATAGCAATGTTATCATTGAATCAGGCAGTGGATACCAAACCGTAACACAAGGTTCTGAAGATATTATTTCATGGCAATGGTCTCCGCCTTCCGGTATTTCGTGCCTAAACTGCCCGGCTCCTGTTTTGCAACCGGTTTCAAATCAAACATACACAGTACTAGTAAAAAATATAGCAGGCTGCAGCGTTGAAAAACATATAACAATAACTGTATTGTGTAAAGGCCAAAATCTTTTTATTCCAAATACGTTCTCACCAAATGGTGATGGTATGAATGATTACTTTTACCCGAGAGGAAAAGGTTTTTCTGTCAAATCATTAAGAATATTCAGCAGATGGGGAACTATAGTTTATGAGCGAACAAATTTTCCGCCTAATCAACAAGCTTATGGATGGGATGGAACTTACAATGGCAAAGCCGCAACACCGGACGTATATGTTTTTATTGCTGAAATTTTGTGTGATAACGGCGGAATAATAACCACAAAGGGCAATATAACGTTGCTTCGTTGAGTATTAAAAAAACTAATTACTCACTTTTTAATTTTGAGTTATGTCTACTTTTACAATACAATATCCAAAAAATCCGGGCATGAAAAACTGTTTACGCACAACCGTACTAATTCTGGTTTGTTTTGTATCTAAGTCATACGGGCAAGACCCGCATTTCTCTCAATTTTTTGAAGCACCTTTACTGCGCAATCCCTCGCTGGCCGGTCTTTTTGCAGGCGATATAAGACTACAAACGGTTTATAGAAACCAGTGGCAAAGTGTAACTACCCCATATCAAACAGGCTCGATAAATTTTGAATATAAAAACCCAATAGGCAAAGGCAACGATTTTATTACTACAGGCATCCAGATATTATATGACAAAGCAGGCATAACAAACTTTACAACTTCAAATGTTTACCCTGCTTTAAATTATCATAAATCGCTTAACGATTCAAAAAGCAAATATTTATCATTTGGTATCATGGGTGGATATGTTCAGCGTCGCATTGATCGCAGTAAAATCACTACCAACAATCAATACGATGGTTCTGGCTACAATCCATCACTCAGCGATGGTGAAACGCTTACAAAATTCAGTTATCATTATTGGGATGGAAGCGTAGGTTTATCTTTCAATTCTTCTATTGCAGGCAGCGAAACAGATTATTATTTTGTTGGAGCAGCTTATCATCATTTCAATCGCCCTAAAAATTCTTTTTACGTTAATCCACCTATTGAATTAAATCCGAAGCTTGTATTTTCAACAGGCGTTCACCTATCTGTAAACGAAGTAACAGATGTTACATTGCAAGCCGATTACTCAAAGCAAGGTGATTATAGCGAAACCATTGGCGGTATTACTTATGCGAGAAAAATTGGCGAAGATTATACCAATCCCCAATACGTAATTCAATTTGGTGGTTACCTGCGCTGGAAAGATGCTTTTATACCAGTAGTTGAAATTGATTACAAACCTTTTGCTGTTGCATTAAGTTATGATGTAAATATTTCAACCTTAAAAACAGCAAGTCAATATCGCGGGGGTTTTGAATTATCATTAACGTATGCAGGTTTTCTTGACAGAGGCAACAGCACAAAAAATGCTGTGTTATGTCCTAAGTTCTAAGCACGCCAGTAAAATCATTTTGGCATTTAAGTTGAACTTATAATGTTACAAAAGTTAAAAAAATATAAAACTCTAAAACGGTTTATAATTATTATGAGCGATTTGGTCAATATAATTATTAATTCTAATTTTATAATCGAATAACATGAATAAAATTTTTACACTTCAATATTTTAATTCAATTTATAAAACGCTGCTGGTTGCCGCAATTGTTCTTTTGCTGGCAATAATACAACCTGCAAACGCAATGGCTGTCTCCGCAACAGGATTTAACCCGGGTGGCGTACAGACGAAAACAGTTAAATGCTACCCAAATCCTGCAGTATCATTTATAAATTTTGAATTCCCTGCTGACTATATATCAAAAAATTATTCTCTCCAGATTTTTAGTTTTACCGGGAAGAAAATGGTTGCATTAAATATCAACAATGCAAAGTCTACATTAACGTTTAATAACGACTTTTATCGTGGCATTTATATTTACCAGGTAAGAGATAAAGACGGAAAAATATTAGAGACCGGGAAATTCCAGGTAAACAAGTAATTATTCAATATATTTTTTTAAAAGTTTAGTATCCCTGCTAAACTTTTTTTATTTCAACTTATAATAAGCACAAGTCATAACCAATAACTTTGAGTCTGAAATAAGATACTTTGACTATCCTTCCTGATTTTTCGCTTAAGCATTATAATACTTTCGGCATTGATGTAAACACTAAATATTTCGCTGCTTTCTCAACCATTGATGAACTGAAAGAATTGTTAGACAGCCAACTTTCAACAAACACAAAATTTATTCTTGGCGGCGGAAGTAATATTTTATTTACTAAAAATTTTGATGGCCTTGTTTTGAAAAACGAATTAAAGGGAATTGAATTAGTTAATGAAGATGCAAATCATTTTTATGTAAAAACATTTGCGGGAGAAAACTGGCACCGGTTTGTATCGTATTGCATCCAACATAATTATGCCGGTCTTGAAAATTTAAGCCTGATACCGGGAAATGTCGGCGCCTCGCCAATGCAGAATATTGGTGCATACGGCGTAGAGATTAAGGATGTTTTTGAAAGCCTTGAAGCGCTTAAGAAATCAGGTAAAACAATACATAATTTTAGCGCCAAAGATTGTGAATTTGGTTACCGCGAAAGTGTTTTTAAAAGAAAATATAAAGATGAGTTCGTGATCCTGAATGTTACATTCAGATTAAATAAAGTTCCGGTTTTCAATACTTCATACGGCGCAATTGAACAAGAACTTGAAAAAATGAAAGTGCAGGAATTATCTATCCAGGCCATTTCACAAGCAGTCATAAATATTCGCAGCAGCAAGTTACCTAACCCAAAACAAATTGGAAATGCAGGAAGCTTTTTCAAAAATCCCACCATATCTTTTACAGAATATCAAACACTTCAGCAGGTGCATACATTAATGCCGCATTATAAGGTTGATGATTTGCATATAAAAGTTCCGGCCGCATGGCTTATTGAACAATGTGGATGGAAAGGTTACAAAAATGGTGATGCCGGGGTTCACATTAATCAGCCTTTAGTATTGGTGAATTATGCTAATGCAACCGGTAAAGAAATTTATAATTTATCTGAAGAGATAAAGCGAAGCGTGCAAAACAAATTTGGAATTGAATTGGAAAGAGAAGTAAATATTATTTAAGCATCATTTAAATGTTCAGGGCATACAGTTCCATCTCCTTAGTCTTCCCTTTTAGTTCAACCTTACCAAGGTTTTGTGATTGACCATCCCTTAAATTAACATCATTCAAAAAATCTTTTGACATAATGATATTAGAATTCAATTCAGTGCATGCAGACCTGATTCTTGCAGTAGTATTCATTGTGTCTCCGCTCATTGCCAAATCTTTTTTTATAACACCGATTTCGCCAACTGTTACTTCACCCACATGAATACCTGCCCTGAATTCAGGAACAAATCCAAATCTTCTCATAAAATGATGCTGTTGTTTATTTAGATTTCTGCGCGCCTTGATTAAAGCAAGAATGCTTTTTTTCGAATTGCCATCTTTATGTTGCCATGAAACAACAATCTCATCTCCTACATACTGATAAATCCTTCCGCCGTATTCAATCAAAGCTTCAGAAACAAAATAGATAAATTCGCTTATAAATCTAAAATATTGCTGGCTGCTTAATTTTTCTGCTATAGGTGTGGAATCTTTCAAATCAATGAACATTATTATACGTCTTTCTATTTTGGGTTTTGCATATTTGCCCAGAAGAATATCCCAAAACACGCCCGGAGAATATTTTTCATTTAATTCAAATAATAATTGTGTTACTAAAAAAAGGATAAGCCAGTACAGCAATTTCTGCATCAATCTTTTTATATCAGAATAATCATTGTAAAAATGATGGAACGATTCTGCGATTGGAGAGCCTAATATCGAAACAGAATTTATTGCATACAGAATCAGGTTTATTAAAAATGCGGCAACAATAAGTATTAAGCTCTTTAAAAAAATAGTGGTAAGCAAATTGAAATGCCGCAGAAGCCTTCTTAATTCAACCACCAATAAATATCCCATTATAAGGCTGCTTATAAAAACAATGCTTTCTCTAAGCAAAAGTGCGCTTAGTTTATTAAATGCCGGAAGGTTATTAAAAAGAAGCACAACTGTTATATCTGTCAGCGTCCATAACAATGCAATAAAAGCCACAGTTCGAATACGAAACTTTCTAACTGACGTAACTTTTTTAAAAATATTTTTTGAAATTGTCATGATTGTTGAAGAAGGTAATTATAAATATTTTGCTGAGCGTTTATTTTCTTTTCATTTGTATTTTCAATCTTGTGCTGTTGAAGACCCGGAAACAATTGTACCAGTTTATCAGTATCACTCCATTGCCATTCAAAATACTTAATTAATTGCCGCCTTTGCACCTCACTGCTAATACCAACACAAACTTCTATACGGTGGTGCAGGTTCCTTGTCATCCAATCTGCAGAACCTATGTAAATTTTAGCATCCTCATCATTACCAAAAATAAATATTCTTGAATGTTCGAGATAGCGGTCAACCAATCTGCGTACAATTATATTCTCACTTAACCCCTCCATTTGTGGCACAAGGCAACAAATACTTCTCACAAGTAAATGTATTTTAACACCTGCTTCACTCGCCTTATACAACAGTTTTATCATGTACGGTTCTTCAAGATTATTTACTTTAATGCGAATGAAAGCATCATTACCATCTTCTGCTTTTTTTATTTCTTCGTTTATTAGTTTTTCAAACTCGTTTATCATATTAAACTGCGATACCAGGAGACGGTTAAATTCTATGTTTTTTTTCGCTTCCTCATTATTGTTACGCAAAAAATTAAATAACTGCAACAATTCGAGTGTAATGCTTTTATCTGTTGTCATTAAAACATGATCTGTATAAAATTTTGCAGTGGTTTCATTAAAATTCCCTGTACTTAAAATTGCATATGAGTTATGTTTATCTGGAGATTTTTTTATTACAAGTGCTGTTTTAGAATGCACTTTTATACCAGGCAAACTATATATAATTTTTACGCCGGCTTTTTTCATAAGCCTGCTCCACCGGATATTATTTTCTTCATCAAACCTTGCCTTTATCTCGATAAATGCCATTACATGCTTTCCATTTTTTGCGGCACTGATCAATGCATTCACAATATGCGATTCTGCAGCAACACGATAAAGTGTTATATAAATCTCTGATACGGCAGGGTCAATTGCTGCCTGGTTAAAGAAAGCCAGAACCGGGTTATAAGAGTTATATGGAATATGCAATAAAATATCCTGCTTTTTTAATAGCTCGAAAATGTTGCCACTGTCTTTTAAAAAGGATAATGCAATTGGCTTTTGCTTATCATAACTAAGTGCCTTATCAAATACAGGAAACGAAGCGAGGTCTTTTAAATTATGATACCTGTCGCCTGCAAACATTTCATCAAATTGAAGATTGAATTCAGATGCGAGAAATAGCTGCATATTTTTAGGCATGCCCCGTTCGTATATAAACCTTGAAGGCGCACCAAGTTCGCGTTTGCGCAATTGCTTTTCCATTTTTTGCAAAAGATTCCCGCTATATTCATTCTGAAGGTCTAACTCAGCATCACGGTTGAATTTTATACTGTAACAACTTTCAATTTGCATTTCGGGAAAAAGGCGATGTAAATTTTCACGAATGATGTCATCAAGAAATATTACATAATTAAAATTTTCAACTGGTGAAAGCACAAAAAAACGCGGCAACTTATCTGAAGGAATATTTACAATTGCGTATTTTAAAACGGCGCTTCCATCATAACTTAATCGCACAATAAAATATAACTTGTTATTTTCAGGAAGAAATTCCTGCTGCGCATTCCCTTCTAAAAAAATCAATTGTATGAATGATAAAATTTCAGACAAAAAAAACTCTCTTATTTCAGAGAGATGTTGATCTAAAATAGGCTTGTTATAGTAAAATATGATCTTGTTTGCTTCTAAACAAGGAATGATCTGTTGTTTAAGTATATAACCAAATTGTTCTAATTGATTGAATATTTCTGCATGCACCTTCGCCGCAATATCTTCCGTCACACTTGTTTTTAGTTGTATTTTTTTATTTAATTGTGATAAAGCAACCACCTGCGGGTAACGCACCCTGAAAAATTCATCCAGGTTTGAAGAAAAAATAGAAAGAAATTTCAACCGGTCAGATAAAGGAACAGTTTCATCGGCAGCTTCCTGCAATACTCGCAAATTAAATTGCAACCAGCTTATATCACGGTTATAAAGCATGTAATAATTTTATAAGGGAAACGCAGATGAAGAAGCCGATGGGTTGCCATGATGGGTGGTATTATAAATAAATACTGCAATGCCAAATGCTATTACCGATACAATTATTCCGATCATGAAAATAGAATAAGCAAGACGAATGAGCTTATACTTGCGGCCAAGCACCGTTCCAAGATTAAAGATGTCTTTAATAAGTGAACCATATAAATAATCCGGCTCCTGCATCATTGTGCGCATGGCTTTATCATATTGGTCAAAAGGTGCTTTATAAAAATTACCGAAGAACAAAAGATTTGTTTTTTTGTCTATCACATCCTGGTCGCTAAAAGTGCCGCCGGTAACCTTTGGCATTGTTGCTAAAATGGCAATAACAATTGTGGTTACTGCAACCAGAAGAAATATAATTGTAGGAAAAGTCAGATACACGTCGTCTTCAAGTTTGCGCATCAGTACACCTAATATCACAGAAATAATAATAGCGTTTACAGAAATCAGGATGTTTGCTTTATGATCTGCCATGTCGCTTAACTTTAAATGATTTTCTGAAGTAAGCCGCAGCATAGTTTGAATGCCTTTAGAAGTAAATGAATTTGCTTCACTTATTTTTAAAGCGTCTTCGTTTTTTTCATACTGCTTTACTTTTTTTTCGAGTTTCTTAATATTGTCCTTCTTTTTACCATTTAAAAGATCATTGCAATATTGTGTATAAAAATGATGACTATTTAACATTTCAAGCGTTCCCTCATCCCATTTTTCCTTATCAACATATTCTTCACGCAAACTGTATTCTTCACGCATTCTTTTATTGGTGTCTCTAAATTCTTTTGTTCCAAAATGATAAGTATCTGCGTCACAAATTATTTGTTGTTCAAGATTTAAAGGGTGCCGTGGTGCTTTTGTTGACATTATACATGCCGCTATCTCATCCATCAACTGTTTATCCGCTTGATTATCCTGCATAAATTTTTGCATCACTTCCACACTTTTATCCTCGTGATTTTTCATTTGATTTTGAAATAGATGCCCCGTGTCATGAAACCATGCCGCGATATATAATATAAGCATTTGCCTTTCGGTTATATTATAATGCGCAGCAATTTCTTTGCAATGGTCAACAACATTTTTTGTATGCTGAAGATTATGATATAACAGGTTTTCGTTATTAAGATTTTCAAACAAATCTTCTACATAATTTTCTGCCTGCTTATAAATAAGATTGTTATCCATAATTTTAAATTAGAATGTTAGATTGAATTTTGTACCAAGCGTGAAATTAAACACATGGTCTTCTTTTGAAAATGCCATGGTAGCAGAAAGCAACACAAAATTGTAGGCTGCATAATAAAATCCGCCGCCATAGGCATCATGCCAGCGCTCAGAATGTTCGCCTCTTAACCAAACACGGCCAAGATCATTAAATCCAATCACGCCCACATCACCCGGCAAAACATAAGATCTGGATGTAAACAATTTCACCCGCATCTCTAAACTCCCATATAAAAGCGATGTACCGGAAAAACGATCTTTTCTGAATCCTCTTAAAAAATTATTAGCTCCAAGGTTTAATGTTTGAAAATATTCGTAATTCCTGCTGAGAATTTTACCTGCACCCACACGTAAAACTGCAACCACTTTTGCCGGATCGGTTAAAGCAGCATGTACAGCCATATCTGTTCTTAAACTTGTATAAGGCTGGCTTGTTTTTGAAGCGCCGCCTAATGATGTAAACTCTGTAACCCAGTCAATACCACGTGTGGGCAATAATACATTATCAAGATTATTAACCACAATAGCAATCTTACCGCCAACATAAGTTTTTTTAGAATATACATCTGCAGAATCAAGGCCGATCACTGATGGGCTGCTTAATATTTTATTATTATTATCATTCGGCTCATTCCAGTAATGAAATACAGTTGGGCCAGCCAAAATACTTAAAACAGATCCAACTCTTTTTCTGAAAAGAACATCTGCCTCGATGTACCTGTATCGCACTCTGTAATAATCAAGACTTAAGCTGTCTGCAATTTTCGTTTCATTACCAAAACCAAAAAAGTTGTTTAATGTGGGATCAACAAAAGAAGCATTTACAAGTAAGTCTGTTCTTCCAATCACATCATTAAATTCTCCCTGGTAATTTATCCTGTATGCTCTTGTACTAAATGCATGAAGTGTAGTAAGCCTTTGTTCAGTAGCAAAAGGTTCTTTTCTAAAACCATACGTGCGCCTTAAAAAACCTATGCCTGCTAAAAATCCGTCATCGGGATTATAACCGAGATTTAATCTTGGAAAGCGGGAGATATTATAATTAAACTCGGTAACGGAATAATTATTTACATCAGCGCGGGATGAAATAAGGTTTTTTGTGCGGCTTGCATGAACAAAATAATTTGTATCAGGTGCAAAATCGTAAACATAATTACGAACGCGGCCATTAATGTTAAACGTGTCCTTTCCTTTACCGCCAATAATTCTCACTTTAATTTTTGATGTAAGCTGCGAATCAATATAAAACATATCGCTTCCATTCAAACCATATAAACGCAATTCCCTTGTTATATGGGGGTCAAACACACGGCTATATATTAATGACGTTGTATCGTTTGTTTCTTTTTTTCTTTTGTAAACATTTACCTGTAAACTATCACCAACTGGTGAAAGATGGAAAAACTCTTTATCGTTGCTGCCAACAATATTTACTTTTTTGCTAATGAATTTGTAATATGTTAGCGCTTCTTTTTCTAAGATGCTTCTGCGGCTTTTTAATTTATCGCTGATAACTTTTCCATCCTGCGCAACTATTTCAGATGGCATCTTGTTTATAGCTGTTGCTATTACAGAATCTGTAATTTTTTGCTGAACAAAACTTGCTGTTTGTTCCCAGTCATTTTCGTTTAATCGATTTAAAAATATCCTGTCAAAATCTCGTGCTGAATAATTGAACCAATTGATCTTAGGCATATCATACCTGAATCCCTTTAGATACGGCAACAATTGCAACGAAGCCAGCTTCAATGCTAAGCCATCAGAATAAAAAAATGCCTGGTCGCGATCTCTTGGTATGGCATAATACAATTTACCTTTTCCGGTATCAAGTGTTCCCCAGCGCCATTGATCAAAATGCCTATCAAAATCACCGATCAGCATATCAATTAATCTTGCCCGCAATACTTCTTTTTGATCTATACGGTTATCATTATCATCAACTAATTGATTAATTATTTTTGCTGTGCTTTTTGTATCATCAACACCATTAATAGTTGGATTTCTTTGCTCTAACAATACTGCCTCGTTGTTGAATTTTGAACGATAAATGCCAAGTGCAGGATCGTTAGGAACATAATACAACTTAGGATACGACGCTGGAACATCAACAGCCTTTTCAAGGTCAGGAACTGCAAGCGGTGCAAAAGGATGCGATGCGGAGATCATATCTTGCACAATATATTCTGCAATAGTTCCCCTAAAATTATCGGGCAATACTTTAGCCGGATCTTTATTAATACTTCGCAAAGTGAAAGCTTGTCCATTTTTTGCGCTAAGATGTAATGATGCAGTTTGTTTTCCGCCACCCAGACTTTCAACTTTAAAACCACCATCCAATTTATTTATATAAAATGTTTTGAAAGGAACAGGAGTTGCCCATGCACTTCGATAATTATCCCCCAATATAAACCGGTGAAAACTGTTTACACTATCATAAGCAGGATGCACCATACCAATAACACTATCTTTAAATGGAACCGCAACAACAGATTTTTCTGTATCAACAGCTTCTTTTTTTATTTGAGCGAAGTTCATCAGCGTACTATCATACGGACGGGAAACGGAATCTTGGTTTACATTGTAATAAGAAAAATCCACCCATTTATTTTTTGAAACGCTAAGCACAACAAAACCATATTGCTGCGCACCGTATAAAAGATGCTTTTTGTTGTGGCCAACACGCGTTTTTTTTGTTCCAGCGCCACTTATAACATAATAACTGCTTGAATCTTTTATTAGTTGTAAGTCGTGCTCATGACCAGCTACATAAATAACATTTGAATTTTGTTTCAATACGCTTTGCAAATCGCGTATCATGTTTTGATAAATTGGTGCATGCAAATCCTGCGTAGTACCAAACACACCTCTTGTAATTGGATAGATAGAACCAACAACAGGTAACGGGATATACAAATTTGGCTGCAAATCGGTGAACGGGAATATGTGTTGCTTGATTGTAAAGTATCCACCATGAATGCCATAACTTTTAAATGGATGATGACAGGCAAACAAAATAAGCTTGCCGGCGTTGCGGCTGATGATATCATCTATCTGAGATAAAACTTCTTCTTTTGTTTTTGCACCACAATCAGATTCAATGCCGGGCTTTTCATATAAATGCAGCCACCACTGGCTATCCATTAGTATCATTACCACCTGGTCATTTACATCAACTTCAACAGGGCCGGGGCAACCATCTTTCGGATAAAATTGAACATTTTTCCCGTTGCCTTGTTCATCAATATAACGCTGTTCGCGCTGTATTGCTTCCCATCCGCCAGGCTGCATTTTATTCCAATCATGGTTGCCCGGAATAAAATACACTTTTGCCTTTGTATCTAAAGCAATATCCATTTGTGAATCTAATACTTGCCTTCTAATATCATATGTTCTTAAAGCATCATCGGGCAATCCGCTATAATACAGGTTATCGCCAACATAAAGAATGGTTGTTTTTTCATCGAGCGGAATCATTTTTTTAACTGCATCAACAACATACTGCCGTTCTTTATGCTGCGCATCTGGATGAAATGAACCCGCATCACCAATAATAACAATGCGTGCCTGTATGCTATCGTTTTGCGCATATGCCGCAAAAAAACAAAATAGAAAAATAGATGCTGTCAGAATATGCTTCGTCATATTTTGCTTTTAAACTTTATAACCAACATATTTGCATCGCCTTGTTTTGCCGCTTCATTTGATATTAGCAAATCGCCTTTAGGTGTAAATGCAATGCCTTCCGGCTGCTTGTATAATGAAGGATTTAGTTCATACACTTCTTTTACGCCACCATTTGTACCGGCTATTACAATAGCTTTATTTACAGATGATAATATCCATAGATCATGGGAAAGCGGGTTGATAGCAGCAGCTGAAGGTTTGAACTTTATTTTATCTTCATGTAACATCGATGCAATTTTATCTGCATTAATTTTATACGGTCCTTCGCTATAAGTGTGCGTTGCAATATCAAAAGCAAAAGTGCTCACTTCTTGCTTATTATCTTCCTTACAATCTTTACAAACCAGTATAAGTTTATTTAAAGTTGAATCAAAATAGAGGGTTTCAAATTCAACTTTATCCTGTGGAAATTTGTATTCCTGTGTTTGAAGTGAATCTGTAGTGAAAAATTGTATGCTTACAATGTTCCCCGAACTTGATAGGACATAAAAAATACTGTCGTGCAATTGCAAATCTTCATAATCCTGATTCTTCCCAAACTTCCACTTCTGTACCATTGCATTTTTATCGGGAAAAATTTTGTACAAAGAACCAGTTGCATCACTAATAGCAAATACTCCGGTATCTTTAGGATAATAGATAATTCCCGAAATTTCATCAAGCTGAGATTCCAGTTCAACCTTTACAGGATGATTTAAATCGTAGCCCTTTGGCGACGTAAAATGACTTTTGCTGCTGCAGGATATGTATAAGGTAACTGTAAATAAATAATAACAGTTACGAACACATTTGATTATTCTCATACTTTGTTGTGGCAGTCCTTCGAAATTAAGCTGAACACATGACTTAAAAGTCAAATATCTTGCCGCTTATACAACAGTATTATGAGAGTTTCCAGAAATGGCTTCCTAAAAAAAACAAGAAAGGTCTTTACCAAATTTTTAAAATCATTTGTAAGCATATTCACACAAGTACGCAAAGTTTCGTGTGAGCTTTCCGTTGCTTAACATAGTTGCATTATTAATGATAGTGCTTCCTTTTACATAATCGCTTAACACATGTTTTATCAATTGCTCGCCAAAAAAACGGCTTGCATCTCTTGGTAATTCA
>JAFBAF010000170.1 GCA_019247895.1 Parafilimonas sp.
AAATTCTTTTGCTACTGCTGTTAAAAAAGATGCACCTAAACTTCCATCAACAATCCGGTGATCATAACTTAACGATAAATACATCATGTGTCTTATACCAATTGTATCGCCTTGTTCTGTTTCAATTACAACAGGTCTTTTCTTAATAGCGCCAACTGCAAGTATTGCAACCTGCGGTTGATTAATGATCGGCGTTCCCATTAAACTTCCAAATGTGCCAACATTAGTAAGCGTGAAAGTTCCGTCTAAAGTATCATCAGGTTTTAGTTTATTGTTGCGGGCAGCATCAGCTAAATTATTTACACGCTTGGTTAAGCCAACCAAATTCAATTCATCAGCATTTTTAATAACAGGTACAATTAAATTGCCGCTTGGTAAAGCTGTTGCCATACCAATATTAAAATCTTTTTTCACAATAATTTTATCACCGTCAACTGAACTATTGATCATCGGGTAACGTTTCATTACACGTATCAAACAATCAATAAATATTGGTGTGTAAGTAATTTTTGTGTTGTTCTGTTTTTCAAAATCTTTTTTAATTTTTTCACGCCATAAAACCATGTTGGTTACATCGGCTTCTGCAAAACTTGTAACATGCGCACTGGTCTGTTTGCTGTTCACCATATGTTTTGCAATCAGCTTGCGCATTCTGTCCATCTCAATCACTTCAACATTGCCTTCATAAACTGCTGCTGGTTGTTCGTTACTCGTTGTTTGTTCTTTTTCGGTTGATGATTGACTATTAACGATTGTTGGTTGTTGAACTGCTTCTCTCCTCTCCTGCTTCTCCTCCTGCCTTTCTTCTTTCGGACTTCCGGACTTCCGGACTTCCTGACCTCTATTCTGCACGTAACTTAAAATGTCTTTCTTCGTAACCCTGCCTTCATTTCCTGTTCCAGGGATACTTTCCAGTTCATGCATGCTTATTCCTTCACTGCTTGCAATATTCATTACAAGCGGGGAATAAAAACGATTTACTTTTCCGTTGCCATTTCCGTTTGTTGGCGGCACATATGATGATGGTACATAAGGCACTTCAGCGGTAACTTCATAAGTGTTTTCCTGCACATCAGCAACCGGCGCCGGTACGTTTACATTATTTTCCCCAACACTTGCTTTTACATCAGTTTCAATTTTTGCTATCACGCTTCCAATTGGCACCACATCATTTTCTTTGAATAGGATTTCTCTGATCCTGCCCGCAGATGTACTTGGCACTTCGCTGTCCACTTTATCGGTAGCAATGTCCAACACCGTTTCATCCTGTTGCACAATATCGCCGGGTTTTTTATGCCATTTTAAAATGGTAGCCTCCATTATACTTTCACCAAGTTTCGGCATTATCAAATCTACAATAGCCATAATTTTTATTTTATATTTTGGGGCTGTCAGCTTTGTTCATTGTTCAACTTTAGCTCGGGCTTTACATTACAAGTCCGGCACAAAGCTAACCGAACGTTTCATCACCGGGCTTTACATTTCAATCCCGCAGCCATTCAATTATTCAATTCTATTCAGCAATTATTTCAACCACCAAAATTATTTATGCAATCGTTGTGCGCCAAAGGTAATTGAATAGATTTAATTGCCATTGTAAGGAATGTGCATAACAAGTGCAAACTGAATTGAAATTTTGTTTGTCGGGCAACACAAAGTATTATTTATCTTTCTTAATAAACTCACACAACAAATAGAGAGCATTAATTGCAGTTAATTCAATATTTCGCTTCCTGTCAAATCTGAAATGCATTTTTTTTGTTTCGATTTTTTGAGCATTACCAACTGCCATCCAAACCGTGCCAACAGGTTTTTCTGCAGAGCCGCCGCTTGGCCCCATAATTCCTGAAACGGCAACAGCATAATTTGTTTGCATTACATTCAAAACGCCTATAATCATTTGCTGAACTGTTTCTTCACTTACCGCGCCAACAGTTTTCAATGTTTCATCGGTAACACGCAAAACATTTTGTTTAATACTGTTGTCATAACTCACAACACTTCCTTTAAAATAATCTGAAGAACCGGCAACCGATGTTATCAAATGCGCAATATAACCGCCGGTGCAGCTTTCAGCGGTTGAAACAGTTTTATTTTTTTCTTTCAATAACCTTCCTAATAGAATTTCAAACGAAATATCTTCATCAATCGCCATCACATCTGCTACTTCCTTTTTTAAAATGTTGAAAGCTTTATTTAATTCACTTTCCGTAATATTTTTTTCGCCTTGTGCAGTTAAACGCAAACGCACCATTCCATGATTTGGCAAATAAGCAAGCTTTATATTTTGCGGCAAATTCATTTCAAAATCTTTTATTCTTTCCGCTAAAAAAGATTCACCAACACCAACAGTAAGCAATGTTCTGTGACCAATAAAAGGCAATTGAAATTTTTGTTGTAATAAAGGCAGAACATGTGTTTCAACTATAAATTTCATTTCGTGCGGAACGCCGGGCATGCTTATAAAAATCTTTCCATTTTTTTCAAACAGCATTGCCGGTGCAGTGCCCACATCATTTTTTAAAACTGTACAAACATCAGGTATTTCAGCTTGTTTGCGGTTGCTTTCAAGCAACGGCATTGGCCGTTTAAAAACATGCTCGAACAAATAAGTTACATGTGCAAGTACATCTTCACTCATCACCATCTTTCCTCCAAAATATTCACACAATAAAGGCTTAGTAATGTCATCAGCAGTCGGCCCTAAACCACCTGTTATTAAAATTATATCTGATATTGAATTTTCTTCATCCAGCGCTTTCCATATATCATCCCAAACATCGCCAACCGCAACTCTCCTTTGCACCCAAACACCAATCTTATTTAATTGTTGCGCTATCCATGCGCTGTTGGTGTCAATCACCTGACCAATTAAAAGTTCATCGCCAATTGTTATAACTGATGCTGTAATTTTTTTCATATCAGCCAACGAAATTAAAAATAGAACTGTCAATAGTTTATGAAATATTTTTTACTGACTACTTTTTTATTTTGCAGTGTTTACTGCAATGCGCAAATCTATA
>JAFBAF010000269.1 GCA_019247895.1 Parafilimonas sp.
GGGAGTTTTTAAACCCATTAATAAACCTTCGCACATTGATGCGAAATTTTTTATGAGCATGATGGGTGGCAGTGTTGCTGATTACATCAAACAACAGCAGGGCGATCTTGCCACAAACAATCTTTATTTCACTTACCTGCAATTAAAACCCGGAAGCGATGCAAAAAGGCTGGAATCAAAATTTCCGGCATTTATAGACAAGTATGCCGGTAAAAAGTTACAGTCAGTCGGTTTTGGTAAAGCGCAGTTTTTAGTGCCATTGAAAAAGATACATTTAAATGAAGATGTAAAAAATAATGTTACCGCCGGCGGAAGTACAACCTATTTATACATTCTTGGTTCGATCGCATTGTTTACGTTGCTTATTGCATGTATTAATTTTATGAATCTTGCTACAGCACGTTCATCAAAACGTTCTGCAGAAGTTGGCGTAAGAAAAGTGTTAGGGGCAGAAAAAAATTCTTTGATACAACAGTTTTTAGGAGAATCAATTTTAATGAGCCTGATTGCTTTTGTGTTTGCCATTGCTATTACAGAATTATTATTACCGGCATTCAATGCTGTTTCTGGCAGGCATCTTGCGCTTTCTTTTACAGACGATATTTTTATCGTTCTTTCATTTTTATTGCTATCAATTATTACCGGTTTACTTGCGGGCAGTTACCCTGCGTTCTACTTATCATCATTCAAGCCAGTAAAAGTTCTAAAGGGCAGATTTTCCAATTCGCTTTCTGCTATTGCATTACGCAAAGGATTAGTGATTTTTCAATTTATTATTTCAGTTGTTTTAATTGTTGCTTCTGTTGTTATTGCCAATCAAATGCAATACCTGCGTTCTGCAGATCTTGGTTTTGATAAAGATCAGCAGGTAATTGTACCATTACGCAGTGGCACAGCTAAAAACATGTACACTTCTTTTAAGAATGAATTGCTGAAACAATCAAACGTTATAAATGTAGGCGCTTCTTTGTATTATCCGGGTATTTCAAATGTTGCTGATAATATTTTTTATACTGACGGTGGTAATATGCAACAAGGCAAAGATGTGAAGATGAATTATATTGATACGCGTTACCTGCAAACTTTAAATATTCAGCCGCTTGCCGGCAGGCTGTTTTCAGATGATTATTATACGGAAGATACTACAGCTGCTATTGGTGCAATAATATTAAATGAAACATCAACAAAATTATTTGGTTTTAAAAATCCTGCGCAGGCAGTTAATCAAAAATTGCATGCAACTTTTAATGGCACTACTTACAATTATAATATTACAGGTGTTGTAAAAGATTTTCATTATGAAGATTTACATGTACCTATAGGTCCCTATGGTTTTATGTTGAATGTACCTCCGTCATACAATTATGCAATTGTTCATTTTAAGCAAGGTGATATTAATGCGGATTTAAAAACTATCCAGAGCACATGGCATAACATAAACCCAGGCGAACCGTTTGATTATAGTTTTCTCGACCAGGATTTCCAGAAAAATTATGATGCAGAAACCCGCTTATCTGCAATTGTTGGATATTTTACTGCGATTGCAATCCTTATTTCATGTTTAGGATTATTTGGATTAGCAACATTTAGTGCAGAACAGCGTATAAAGGAAATTGGTGTGCGTAAAGTGCTTGGCGCCAGTATAACAAGCATCGTTACTTTACTTTCAAAAGATTTTTTAAAGCTGGTTGTTGTTGCTGTAATAATTGCTTCACCAATTGCATGGCTCGTTATGAATAAATGGCTGCAAAGTTTTGCATACCGCATCAGCATTAGCTGGATTGTATTTGTAATAACAACGTTAACGGCGTTGTTCATTGCATTACTAACAATAAGCTTCCAGGCAATACGTGCAGCATTGGCAAATCCGGTAAAAAGCCTAAGAACTGAATAAGCTTTTTACAGGTTAATATAAGAATCGAAAAAAGTTGCACTAATTTATTCCTTCACAAACTTACTTTGCTTGAGGTTTTATCGGTGGTTATAATCAATACATAATTATCCGCATTCAATCCCGATATTTTTAAAAACATCTTTTACAGGATTTGGATAGTTGCGTAGTTGATTTTGGATGTACGCCTTGTGTCTTGCTGAATTTTGAACACCTGAACTAATTGTAATTAGAAAATAAAGAGCACAATCAATGTTTTCATATAAATGATGAAATACACAAATCCAATAAGCAACCAAGGGTTTTTATAAAGCTGTTGTTTCTATTCCACAAATAATATTCTTAAAAAAAATACTTAGCCCGATACTTCAGGTTTTACTCGTTATTATCTATGCAAACACATTTGGCACGGTTTACGCAATTCAT
>JAFBAF010000302.1 GCA_019247895.1 Parafilimonas sp.
TTCCATCCGAATTGTTGAAATCCATATTGTGCATCCCCGGTAAAATCTGTTCCCCAGGCAACTACAAGTTTCAATTGCAAATCTGTGTTCGCAGGTATTGTAGCAAGAATGCCGGAAACTTTTAGCCCCACTGCCGGAAACTGAAACAATCCTGCGCCCATACTATAGTATCCGGTTATTTTAATGGTTTTGCCCATTGCATTTTTCCAGTCGCCAAAATACGTTTCTGCAACCTCTTTTGTAAGCAATACATTGTTTGGATTTTTTAAAGATTCATAAGAACCAGAGAGCAACGGAAAATCGAACATTTTAAAAAATGCAGGCGACGTATAAAATACTCCGCTCTGTTCTTTAAAATTTTTTACAGGTGTTCCGTTATCATCAACTACCTGCAACTCATCATTATGACTTGCATAAATTGGAGCCACTTGTTCTAATTGTGGAAACTCCGCTTTTAAACTTGCGGGCATTTGAAAAGGAACATTCTTCGCATAAGTAATTCCTGCATCTGCATGATGCGATTCAGTTAACACACGATAGATGCGATCTTTCTTTGAATGAAAATTATCGAAGCTTGTTTGATATTGAATGATCATAAAAATCATCATACAAACAGCAATACCAACAGCTAAACCAGCAACGTTGATAATGGTGTAATTCCTGTTACGGTTTAAACTTCTGAATGCTGTTTTGAAATAATTTTTAAACATACAAGTTGATTTTCTGATGCCTGATTTTCATTTCAAATTGACTCATTGTCAAATATCATTCAGTTCTCAAACTTTTTACCGGATTTGCTAATGCGGCTTTTATTGCCTGGAAGCTTACTGTTAATAATGTTATAACAAGCGCCCCAAAACCTGATATGATAAACACCCAGGCCGATATAGCGGTTCTGTATTCATACTGTTTTAGCCAGCCATTTAAATAGTACCACGCTAACGGAATTGCGATAAAGCAAGATATAATAACAAGCAGTGCAAACTCTTTTGAAAGCATCTGCCATAAGTTATATGTAGATGCACCCAATACTTTGCGTACACCAATTTCTTTTTTGCGTTGTTCGGCAACAAATGACGCCAATCCAAATAAACCAAGGCAAGAAATAAATATGGCAAGTATGGTAAAGAATGTTGCAAGCTTTCCTACACGTTCTTCATCAGAAAATTTCTTAGCATAATCTTCGTCATTGAAAGTATAATCAAATGGTGAACCCGGGTTATATTTTTTAAATACCGCTTCTATTTTACTCAACGCATCTTTTACAGGTATACCATTTTTAATAGCAACAGTTAAAACGCTTACCCAACTTGGATCATACAAAAACACAGTTGGTTTTACAGGACTGTAAGGCGATTCCATTATCATATCTTTTATCACACCGATTACTGTATAATTTTTATCGTTGAACTGAATTGTTTGCCCAACAATATCACGTTTCATTCCTACCTGCTTAACAGCAGATTCATTTAATATCATGGCTAAACTATCTGTTCCAAATGCTTTTGAAAAATCTCTTCCTTCTTTTATCTTCCAGCCAATCGTTTTACCAAAGTCCTGCGTAACTGCGATGATCCCAAAACTTGGCAATGTGTTTGGATCTTTACCTTGCCAGTTAAAACCAATCTGGTTTGAATAAACAGAAGTAGTTGGGCTTGAAGATTGTGACATGTCATCCACAACACCCGTTGCGAGCAGATCATCTCTTATCGCATCGAAATGGCCAAACATATC
The DNA here is from genome assembly GCA_019247895.1 of Parafilimonas sp. Taxonomy (GTDB): domain Bacteria; phylum Bacteroidota; class Bacteroidia; order Chitinophagales; family Chitinophagaceae; genus Parafilimonas. Next base: position 1,735 of record JAFBAF010000302.1, read on the forward strand.
CGGCGTTGATACCGGTATAGTGATAAGTCCCTGGCTCCGGTAATTTACCGGCCTGTTTTTCGCAAATTGAATTTGATTAAAGACAATGATAGTTCCGATAATTAACGCAATAGAAAAAGTGAACTGAACAACCACTAAAACTTTTCGCGGTAACGATGCAAACCTGCCAACACGAAACGTTCCCTTTAAAACTTTGATAGGTTCAAATCTTGATAAATACAATGCAGGATAGCTGCCTGAAATTAATCCTGTAATGAAAGTGAATGTTAAAGCAATCAACCAGAATAAAGCACTGCTCCAGGGAAATGTTATCTTTTTATCAGCGAGGTTATTGAATAATGGTAATAACAGTAATACAAAAATTATTGAAAACACAAATGAAATGAGCGCTACTAAAACAGACTCGCTTAAAAATTGTTTTACCAATTGGCTTCGTACAGAACCAACTGTTTTACGAATGCCAACTTCCTTTGCACGTTTCTCGCTGCGTGCGGTTGAAAGGTTCATAAAGTTGATGCATGCAAGCATTAATACAAACACACCAATTATCGAAAACAACCATACAAATTGTATGCGGCCGCTGGCGGCTTTTCCATTTTTAAAATCGCTGTACAAACGCCATTTATCCATTGGAAATAAAACAGCTTGCTCTTTTCCATCTGTCTTTTCATTTTTATGCACCATCACAACATCCTTTATCTTCTGTGTTTCACTATCCATGTTTATGTTATCAGCTACCTGCACAAAAGCCTGCCATGAATGATTGTTCCACTGTGTAGCTGCATCTTTTAACCATTGTTCTGTTGTAATGTATTTTTTCCAGGGCAGCAATAATTTGGTATCGTACAAAGTTGTATTGTGCGGAAAATCTTCAAACACACCTGCAACCTTATAATTGTCCTTATTATCAAGCCTTATCATTTTGTTTATAGGATTTGCATCACCAAACAATGTTTTGGCAAGCGAAGCATTTATCAATATAGATGAAGGATCAGACAATGCATTAATATTTCCATTCAGCATTTTGCAGGAAAACATTGACGGAAAATTCGATTCAACCCACAAGCCTGTTGATGTAATTTTCGTTTCACCAACAACCAAAACATGGCCAAAGTTCCATGATGACATGGATATATTTTTAAAATCGCTGCCATACTTACTGCGTAATTCATCTCCAATTGGCATACACACCGCCTGGCCGGTTTCCATTTTACCGTCGTCATCATAAAACGTGGTCATCACTTGTGCAAGCTGTTCGTGATTGGCGTGATACTTATCGTACGTTACTTCATCCCAAATCCAAAAAGCAATCAGCATGGCTACAGCCATGCCAGCAGCAAGACCAAGTATGTTTATAATGGAGTATATCTTATTCTTAACTAAATTTCTCCATGCGATTGTTAAATAGTTTCTGAGCACTTTTTAATTTTTATAATTTGGAATAATCTTAAGCCTCACGGTTGCAGAGACACACCTGTCATCCACAGAGTTTCAATGCCTATGCCAATGCCCAAACCCTTTACAGTCAAGGATCCTGTAAAAATTATAGGCATGAAGTGTACGAAAGCGTACAGTGATTTGTGCGGGTACGAACAAATAATAAGATCAATCTTCGTTAATTTTTTCCTATTCGCAAATTTTTACTGAGATCAAAACAACAGCTGTAACAATTGTAATCAGTACAAGCAATCGCAGAAAGAATAATGGCAATGATTAAAAAGAACGTGGCAATTATCGCAGAGAATGCCGCCGTCATCTGTTAGCTAACATTATTCTGTTCTCAAACTTTTTACGGGGTTGGCAATTGCTGCTTTTATGGTATGAATACTTAATGTGATAAGTGCTATTAGTAACATTGCAAACCCGCATAAAACAAATACCCACCAACTCATATTTATTTTATACACGAAATCCTGGAGCCATTTGTAGATTGCCCACCATGCAATTGGCGTTGCAATTACAAATGCTATTGATACTAATTGCACAAAATCTTTTGATAAGATGGAAATAATGCTGATAACAGTTGCACCCAATATTTTCCTTATGCCGATTTCTTTTGTGCGTGTGTTGATTGTGTACATTACTAATCCCAACAAACCAAGACAACTAATAAGAATGGATAAACCTGTTGCCCAGCTTAATAAACTTGCCGTGTGTTGTTCTGACTCATAAAACTTAGCAATAGTATCATCTAAAAATTTATAGGTAAAATCTTCATCCGGGTATATTTGATGATATGCTTTTTGGATTTGTTCAATTGTATTCGACCATGTTGAATTAGGTTGCAATAACACATGAATAAAATAACTCCTGTCATTAAAACTTGCAAACACCAACGGGCCAACAGCAGCATGAAATGATTGTTCATTGAAATCATGCATTACACCAACCACAGGTAATTTTTGGTTGTTAAAATCCAGGAATTTTCCCACGGCATCTTGCGGATTTTTAAAGCCTAATGCTTTTGCATATGTTTCATTAATGAGAAATTCTTTTATTGTATCACTTTGCTGAACATTTCTGCCAGCGATTAATTGAATGTTGTATAATTTCAAATAATTTGAATCGCCCCAACGCAACTGCACGCTTTCTTTATAATCGCTGCCCTCATATTTAATATTTGTAAATGCGGCTCCTTCGTCAGCAGGTGTTAGAAAACCTCTGCTTGCTAATTGCACACCTGGCATCGCTTTTATCTTATTCAGCAAAACAGTTCTATGGCCGGCAACAGTATCCTGCCGCGGCATATCAAAACTTAAAACCGCATTTTTTCTGAAACCCATATCAGCATTCAAAGAATAATTTATTTGCTTGCTTACCATTACAGTTGCGATCACAAAAAATTGTGCAATTACAAATTGAGAAACCGTTAATGTTTTTCTTATCCAGGCATGTCTTGTTTCATTGCTAAAAGTGAATGATTGGTTCTTTAAAACTTTTACGGGTTTATACCCGGATAAAATAAATGCAGGATATAAGCCTGAAAGAAAACTTACAATAACTGCAAGTGCTAACAGGAACAGGAAAATATTTGGTTGGTTGAACGGCTGAAAATTTAAACCGGGCGGAATAAAATCTGCGAACATTTTAAGCAGTAAAGGGGCTGTGCAAAATGATATTGCACAAGCTGCAATTGTTAATAAAAAAGTTTCACCCAGAAATTGAAAAATGAGTTGCTTTTTTGAACTGCCCATTGTTTTGCGAATGCCAATCTCTTTTGCGCGGCCCGCTGCATTTGCTGTAGTTAAATTGATAAAGTTTATGCAAGCAAGAATTAATAAGAATGCTGCAACGGCAAGTAATCCATATAAGGTTGACTTATGCGCAATCCGGCCGTCAAAACTTGCATACAGAGAATTAAAATGAACATCATTTAAAGGTTGCAAGTGCAAATGAATGTAGTTAGCCGCGTCTTTATTTGCATTCTTGTTATACTTTACAAAAAGATGGTTTAACTGTGTTTGAACATTTGCATTTTTTGTATTGCTGGATAGCTTAACATATATATGCGAATAGGCCATCCAATCATCCCAGGTGTTCATCATAAAATCATCCTGCAAGTGTGTTTGCGAAATGGTTGCAAACGAAATAAATTCCACTGCATCAAAAGAAGTATGTGCATCCAAGTCTTTCACAACACCTGAAACTGTTGCAGTAAAATCATCATTATACCTTATCTGCTTCCCAATTACATCATTAATATTCATTGAAGGAAAATATTGTTTAACGCGGCTTTCTGTGAGCACGACATGAAATGGATTTTTTAATGAAGATTCAGGCGAACCCGCAACCCATTTAAACGGCAACAACGAAAAATACTGAGGACTTGTGAAAACAATATTTGCTTGTTTCTTAAACACAGATGGCTTTGATGAGCCTTCTTTTCCAATACTCACTTTTGCTGAAGCATCACCCTGGAACTGCATTATAGGAACTGTTGCTTCAACGCCTGTTATCTCACGTTGAATAGCTGTACTTAACGGAGCCGGTACCGCAGCTGAATGACCATCATCTCCATTAAACTTCATATCCATTACTACGCGGTAAATGCGGTTAGCATCAGTCTGAACTTTATCATAACTCATTTCATACTGAACAATCAAAAAAATAATCAGCGAAGCGCTTATTCCAATGGATAGTCCAAGCACATTAATAACAGAAAAGTATTTGTGGCGCCAAAAATTTCTGAATGCAGTTCTTAAATAATTTTTAAACATGTTCTTTATTTAGGCTGTTAGTTAATTTATTCCGTTCTTAAACTATTTACAGGGTTTGCAATTGCCGCTTTTATTGTATGTTTTAGTTCAATTCTCATATCACATCTCACATTTATTCAGTTCGTAAACTTTTAACCGGATTTGCCAATGCTGCTTTTATTGCCCGATGCGCAACAGTTGCCCACGCAATAACAACTGAACTGATAATTGCAATAACAAATATGGAAGCACTCAAAGGAATTTTATATGTATAATTCTGTAACCACTGATGCATAATATAATAAGCAATGGGTGCGGCAATTATAAATGCTATGATGATGAGAATTGTAAATTCTTTCGATAACAAGTAAATAATATTTTTTACAGATGCACCCAGCACCTTACGAATACCAACTTCTTTTGTGCGTTGGATAGCCATAAAAGAAACAAGGCCATACAACCCAAGGCACGAAATGAAAATAGCAATCCCTGCAAAAATTTTATACAGTTTGGAAAGTTCATTTTCCTGGGTATAAAAATTTTCTATTGTTTTATCGAGAAATTTATAATCGTATACATAATCCGGGAACTGGCTGGTCCATAATTTTTCAACATAAGGCAATACCGCTTTTTCTGCGCCTGGCTTTATTTTTATGTTGATGGTTTGATAAACGTTTTTTAGCGTACTTAACACAACAGGAGCAACAGGTTCACGAAGGGAATAAGAATTAAAATCTTTTATCACACCTACAATATTGCCAACAACACCGCCATCCCAAAAGTTTATTTCCTTACCGATTGCCTGCTGTGGATTTGTTACGCCTAATTTTCTCAATAATGTTTCATTCACCACAAATTCCTTAACCGTATCACTTGGATAATACGCTCTGCCAGCAACAAAATGCAGGTTATATGTTTTAAAATAATCGGCGTCAGCCCATTTTAAATTGGCGCTGAAATCTGTGCTTTTATTTGAATGATTGTATTTAAAATCGCTGTTCCAATTTCCATCTGCCGATGGACTTGCATAACTGAAACTAACATTTTTTATATTTGGATTACTAAGTAACCGGTTGCGCATGTAACCGATTTTTGTACGGCTAACGCTATCGCCGGGAATAGGTACATTTATAATAGCTGCTTTGTCAAAACCAAGCGATGCATTTCTAAAAAAATTCATTTGGCCCACAACTATGAACATGCCGATGATGAGTACGTGAGCAATCGCAAATTGTAAAATAACCAGCGCTCTTCTCAAAGAAATTCCGCCAACCATCTTTGCGGTTATTTTACTTTTTAAAGCGGTAATAGGATTAAAACCTGATAAAATTATTGCAGGATAAATGCCTGATAAAAGTATAACGGTGATGGCGGTTGTAACTATAAATAATATTAGAGCAGGGTTTGTAATGAAACTCATTGTCATTTGCACTTGAAGCAATTGATTCAAATAAGGTAAGGCAATCATTGCAATGGCAATAGCGAGCATCAATGCAACAACAACAATCAAGGCAGTTTCGCTTAAAAATTGTATTGCAAGCTGCCTGCGGTTGCTGCCCAAAACTTTTCGCACACCAACTTCTTTGGAACGGTTTACGGCCTGCGCAGTTGCAAGATTTATAAAGTTTACACAGGCAATCACTATTAAAAAAATTCCAATTAATGACAATGCGCGTATAAGTGAATGACTAAATGTATGTTCGCTATAATTGCCGAAGCGTTCATCAAAATGTAACTCAGTTAATGGCTGCGCCACATAAGCATCTTTCGCATACTCTGCCGGCTTATGTTTTTTTGCAAATGTTCTTAGCTCAGTATTCAGTTTCTCAACCGGTAAGGTGGAAGGCAACACAATGAAAGTATAGGCGCCGCCAAATGTACTTACCCAATCACTCATGTTATTCTTTATGAAAGTATTTTGAAGCGCAGAATATCCTACAACCACGCTTAAAGGAAAATCAGAATTGTGCGGAATATTTTTTAAAATTCCTTTTACAGTGTACAATGTTTTATTATCATACTTAATGGTTTTTCCAATTGCATTTTTCCAGTTACCAAAATATTTTTCAGCTGTTTGCTGGGTAAGCACTGCGCTGTTAGGGTCTTTCAGCGCTGTTTTTGCATTACCCGCGATAAATGGAAAATTAAACATGGCAAAAAATTCAGGCTCGGCATAATAAAAATTATCCTCAGTTAATTTTTTTTGATTGTTTATTCCATCATCAACAGTTATTTGCCCGCCATTTCTGTAAATAGAAGCCACTTCTTTTATTTGCGGAAAATCTGCGCGCAATGCGGGCGCTACCGGGAATGAAATGCCATCTGAATAACTAACGCCATCCTGATTATGAAACTCCGTTGATAAACGATAAATACTGTTTTTATTTGGATGGAAATTGTCGAAGCTGCTTTCAAATTGAACAACTAAAAAGATCAAAAAGCATGCTGCTATACCTACGGCTAAACCAAGTGTGTTAATAAGCACATAACTTTTATTGCGCTTAAAATTTCTAATTGCTGTTTTGAAATAGTTTTTAAACATCTTATAAGTTTTAGTTCCCGTTTTAATCTATAAGCTCATTTGCCAATTATCAATTGCCGGATTGTGCAATTAGTTTATTCCGTTCTTAAACTTTTTACCGGGTTAGCAACGGCGGCTTTTAATGCCTGGAAACAAACTGTTAATAATGCAATTACCAATGCACCTGCTGCGGCAATTGCAAACATCCACCATTGTATTGTTGTGCGATATGCATAATTCTGCAACCAGTTGTTCATAAACCACCATGCAACAGGAAAAGCAATAATGCACGAAACAGTAACAAGCTGTAAAAATTCTTTTGCAAGTAAGCCTGTTAATGCTGCAACTGAAGCACCTAATACTTTGCGAATACCAATTTCTTTTGTGCGTCGTTCAGCTGTGTACGCTGCAAGGCCAAATAAGCCAAGACATGAAATGAAAACAGCAAGTATTGCAAACACTCCGGCTAATTTGCCAATCAATGTTTCTGAAGAAAACAGCGCATTAAAATCTTTATCAGCAAACCTGTATTCAAATGGAAAGCCCGGGTTTTCTGCTTTCATTACATCGGCTGTTTTTTCTAAAGCGCGGGATAAGTTTACATTCTGTTTGAAACGAACTGCCATTACAGTTGCAGAATAATTTCCATTAAATAAAATAAGTGGCGCGCTTGTTCCGTAAACATCATTGTAAATAAAATCTTTAATAATCCCAACAACGTTTAACTTAAACCTTCCTGTGATAATTGTACTGCCAAGCTTTCCTTCTTTACCCATCAGCTTTGCCATGCTTTCATTAATGATAATATTTGTTGTGTCTATATTACCATGGTAAAAATCCCTGCCTGCAATTAGTTTAATGTGCATAGTTGATAAGTATTCATCGCTTACAACATTTGAATGAATCGGCAGCTTACTGTTTGGATCTTTGCCTTGCCAGCTAAAGCCATCGCCATAACTATACACATGCAACGCATCATGTAAACTCACTGTTGCATTTTCTACGTAACCAGTTGAAATAAGGCTGTTTTTAATTTCACTGAAATGATCTTTCATATTGCCCTGCAAATCCATGTAGATAAGATTGTTCTTGCTATATCCAAGATCCCTGTCTTTAATATGCTGTACTTGTTTGTAAACAATGATTGTTGAAACGATAAGAACAACTGACGCAGCAAATTGTGTTATCACAAGGCCTTTGCGAATGAAGATAACGGTCCCCGAGCTTTTTAGCCGGATACCTTTTAATACCTTGATTGGATTGAACGATGATAAATAAAATGCTGGGTAACTGCCTGCAACAAGGCCCGCTATAATTCCAATGCCTAAAATGCAACCAAGATGTAACGGGTTAAACAAATCAACCGATAATTGTTTTTCTACAAGATCATTGTAATAAGGCATCAATAAATACAACAACGCAACGGCCAACGCAACTGCAATGAAAGACATTAATAATGACTCGCTGATGAATTTCCCTATCAATCTTTTTTTACCGGCACCCATTACTTTAAGCACACCAACTTCTTTTGCACGTTGCTCCGATCTTGCCGTAGAAAGATTCATAAAATTGATACAGGCAATAAGTAAAATGATAAATGCAATTGTCGAAAAAAGTTTTACATATTTTATGTTACCGCCATCCTGAACGCCGTTTACAAAATTGTTGCGCAAATGCCAGTCATTCATGTTGAATAAAAAGCATTGATTGGTATTTCCATTTTGTTTAGTGCTTAAATAGTTTTTTAATTTTTGATTTACAGCTGTAACGTTAGCAGTTGGTGATAACTCAACAATTGTTTCCGTAAGATTATTACTCCAGGGTTTCAGCCAGTCATTTGCATCTTCCCAGGTTGTATATGGTGAAAGCCATTGAAAATGATAGTAGCAATTAAGAGGTAAGTCTTTAAAAACGCCTGTTACTTTATACAATCCATCCACACTGTAAGCGCCATGGGCATTCATCTTAATTGTTTTGCCAACAGGGTTTTGGCTGCCAAAAAATTTCTGAGCCATTGATTCGCTGATTACAACATCATTCGGATTATTTAAAGCTGTTGAAGAATTGCCATAAATAAAAGGCAAGGTGTACATAGAAAGCACTGAAGGATCGGCATACATTCCATTTTCTTTTATAGTTTTATCACCAACAACAGCCAATTCATCCATTGCCCAACTTAAACGTCCGCT
>JAFBAF010000317.1 GCA_019247895.1 Parafilimonas sp.
TTGGAGAAGAGTTTAAATAATTTAAATCATTTTAGTAAGCCGCTATATTTTATAGCGGCTTATTTATTTGTATAAATCAGAATTTGCTAATGAAGCTTATGAGATTATTTTTGAACAAACACAGAAGATTTTGAACAGCTGGAATGAAACAATTATTGCAATTGCTACACCACCGGGAGTTGGAGCCATTGGCGTTATACGCATCAGCGGTGATAAGGCAATTGATATAGCTAATTTACTTTTCATAAATAAAGATTTGAATGATCAGCCATCACATACTTTACATGTTGGCATTTTAAAAAACAATGATGAAATTATTGATGAAGTGGTGGTTTCATTATTTAAGGCACCACGATCCTACACGGGTGAAAATGTTGTCGAAATTTCTTGTCATGGCTCAGCTTTCATTCAACAAAAAATTATTGATGCGTGTATTGAAAAAGGTGCAAGGCTTGCCAGGCCGGGTGAATTTACACAGCGTTCATTCCTTAATGGAAAATTAGACCTCGCACAAGCTGAAGCGGTTGCAGACCTGATCGCAAGTAATAGTGATGCAAGCCGCAAAACTGCATTGCAAAATATGCGTGGCGGTTTTTCAAACATATTAAAACAATTAAGGGAACAGTTGTTGAAGTTTTCTGCATTAATAGAATTAGAACTTGATTTTTCACAGGAAGATGTTGAGTTTGCAGACCGAACACAATTATATGCTTTAATTAAAGAAGCCAAACAGGTAACAAATGAATTGTTGCAATCTTTTAGATTGGGTAACGTTATTCGCAACGGGGTACAGGTTGCAATAGTTGGCAAACCAAATGCCGGCAAATCAACTTTATTAAACACCTTACTGAACGACAATCGTGCAATAGTGAGTGATATTGCAGGAACTACAAGAGATACCGTTGAAGAAATCATTAATATCGATGGTATTTTGTTCAGATTGATTGATACTGCCGGTATAAGGAAAAGCGAAAACGAAATTGAAAGCATTGGTGTTGAAAAAAGTCTCGAGAAAATGCGCACAGCCGATATTGTTTTATATGTTTTTGATACACCGCATGAATCCATTGAACATTTATCGGGAGAACAGCAACAACTAAAATCCGCGAATAAAAATTATATACTTATTGGAAATAAAATTGATTTAATGAATGCGGATGATATCATCAAAAAGTTTGGAAACATTGATGCATTATTTATATCAGCAAAAGAACATACACATATACATCTTTTAAAGAAGCAGCTAACAGATAAAGTTTTAAGCGGCAATATTCAAACAGAAAATATTATCATTACTAACGCACGACATTTTGAAGCTTTGCAAAAAGTAAATGACGCTTTAATTGATATACAAAAAGGTTTAGACGAACATATTCCTGGTGATTTAATTGCTTTAGACATTCGGCGCTGTTTACATTTTTTAGGTGAGATAACAGGACAAATAACAAACGAAGATCAGCTTGACTATATCTTTAGTAAGTTTTGTATCGGAAAATAAATAATGCAATATCGTTTTGTAAAACGGAACTTCATTTATAATTAGTAAACTTTTTCTTTTTAGCAGGAAAAAGCAAAAGAATAGAAATGATTTCATATTATGATTAAAAATACAAACTTGCTGGCCTGATGTTTTAGGAAGTTAGGGCAATCGTAAATAAAAAAGCAACGTTCAATTGAGCGTTGCTTTTCAGATCTATAATAAAGAATTAATGTTTTTGCGTACTATCCTGTTTTGCTTTCATTTTCTGTAATTGCTCTTGTATTTGTTGCTGTAACATTGCATTATTTTGTTGCGGAGGAGCATCTCCAACATCAACAACATCTATATCAAATACTAAATTTGAGAATGCGGGAAGGTCGGGACCCATTGCCTGCGGACCATAACCGAGCATAGCAGGTATAAGAATTTTTCCTTTTCCACCTTTGCCAAAGTAGGGCAAGCCTTCGCTAAATCCTTGAATAGAACCTTGTGTTCCCACAACAATTTTATACGGGTCGGTATGTCCTTTTGTTGTATCCATGTTAGTATCGAACACTTTACCATTGCTAACAAGATAACCGCGATACATAACTGTCGCCATTTTTCCTGAATCAGCTTTATTACTCGCATCGCCGGGATTATCAATTATAACATAAGCACCATTTTTTGTTTTGGTGCCTTTTAAATTGTTCTTCGCCATATATTGCTCAAGCACCTTTATTTCATTTGTCTTTTCATTTTCCATCGTTTTGTTGTAATCAGCCACCACATCTTTTTCATCTTTAAATATATTGAGCAATTTAATTTTTGCAGTTAACACCTGGCCTTTTACCAAAACCGGAGTGTAATCAGGTATCAGTCCTTTATTTTTTAATGAATCGATGCTGATACTGATAATGGCGCTGTCACCAACACTCAATAAAGGCATTATTTCCCTAACACTATATTGTGCACGTTTACTGGTATCTACGGCGTCATAAGCGGGTAATGAGTTATAAGTACTTTGCAATACCGAATCCCGGTCTGCAAGCCTGTACTCCATATTAAATTTTACAAATTCACCCGGTTTAGGTTTTGCTCCCCCTTTACCATGAATGATCTTATAAGAAAGACCCGAAGGAGTTTTTTCATAATTCATGTTACATGCAAAAAAACTTATTGCCAGCAACACAGCGATTGTTCTTTTCATTTGTAGTTTGTTTTTAGTTCCGTACACACGGAATCTTTTGTTTTTAATAAACATTGCTATTATGCAATGAAAAAAATTATTGTAAGTGGTTTTCGTATTTTTTAATAACTTCTTTAAATCTTTTTAATTCATCTTCAAGAGCCTCTGAACTTCTGCCACCAGCAGCGTTTTTATGACCACCGCCTTCAAAATGTTTGCGGGCAAGTTCGTTTACATCAAAATCTCCTTTACTTCTAAAGCTCCATTTGCGTTCCTCTGTTCTGTCAATTAATAAAGCGCCAAGTTTAATTCCTTCAATTGTCAATAAATAATTTACAAGACCTTCTGTGTCTCCTGTTTGAATTTCATATTTAAGCAAATCACGGCGTGAAATTGCCATTAGTGCTGTGTTATATTCGTATAAAACTTCCAGCCTGTTTAATAATGCGTTGCCTATAAACCGAAGGCGGCTCTCTAAAAAATTATCGTAGATATTTTCATGAATAATGCTGTGATCTAAGCCAAGTTCCTTTAAATGCGCCACAGCTTTATGTGTTTCGGCTGATGTGACAGCAAAGCGGAATGAGCCCGTGTCTGTCATGATACCTGTATAAAGACAAGCCGCCATTTCAAGATTAAGCTTATCTGCAAACGGTGATTGAACAATAAAATCGTACACCATCTCACAGGTTGAGCTTTTTAAAATATTACTTACACCATAATCAAAATGTTCTTCAGCAGGTTGTTCATGATGATCTATCAATACTTTCACGCACTTTATTCCAAGCAGTGGTGTTTCCATTTTTTTAGTGCGGTGCATGCTGTTAAAGTCAAGGCAAAAAAGAATATCTGCACTGTTTAAAAGCTCAATGCTTTTTTGAGTATTCACCTCATAATCAATAACAAATTTACAACCCGGCATCCAGTTTAAAAACTTTGCCCAGTTTGTTGGCGATATAACCGTTACCTCGTTACCAATGCTAACTAAAAAATGATATAACCCAAGTGCAGCACCCATTGCATCACCATCAGGTTTTTGATGCATGGTTATAACAATATTGCGCCTGCTCTCTAATAAAGGATATAAATGTGGTACCGGCTGCATAGAAAGGCGGCAAAATTGCGGCTTTAATGGCACACATTCAAATGATTTTTCATTTTGAAAACATCTATAACAATTTTCTAATCTTTAAGAAATCATCAACACTTACTTTTGCCGCCAATTTATTTATATGAGTAACAGAACATTTACAATGATAAAGCCCGATGCAACAAGCAAATCGCACACCGGCGCTATTTTAGACAGAATCATAAAAGCAGGATTTACCGTTAAGGCCATGAAATGGACAAAACTTACGAAAGAACAGGCCGGTGCTTTTTACGCAATACATAAAGAAAGACCTTTTTATGGAGAGCTTGTAGAATTTATGAGCAGCGGGCCAATAGTTGCGGCTGTGCTTGAAAAAGAAAACGCTGTTGCTGATTTTAGAAAACTAATCGGTGCAACTAATCCTGCGCAAGCAGATGAAGGCACCA
>JAFBAF010000333.1 GCA_019247895.1 Parafilimonas sp.
TTATGCTGTCTTGTGAAAATGCTTTTGAGGCAGTAATTAATACTGCTATAATAATACTTAAAAGCTTTAAATTTTTTACAATCAGATTGCTTCGCTTTGCTCGCAGTGACGTAAAAAATTGTCGCCATGAAAATATATTGTACAAGGGAGTGACACAACCGTGATGCCATCTGTCCTGTAGCTGATAAACAAAAAATTTAATGTACCAAAACATGCGTTTGTTTAATGATGCCCATTACAAAAACACTTTGCACATGACCAATGTTTTCTTGCTGGCTTAATTTGTTTACATGAAAATCGTAATAAGCATCCATATTTTCTGCCATCACTTTTAGCATAAAATCAAACTCGCCGCTGATGTTATAACATTCAACAACTTCAGGCATGCTTTGGATAAGCTTGATAAATTTTGAGCCTGCATTTTTATTATGTTGTTTAAGTGAAACATAACAGATCACCATCAAACCTTTCTTCACTTTTGAATGATCAACCAGCGTCGCATATTGTTTTATCACACCGGCTTCTTCCATGCGCTTGATGCGTTCATGCACAGGCGTTGTACTTAGATGAATTTTATCTGAAATTTCTTTAACTGTTATACGTGCATTGTGCTGCAAGAGTTTCAGAATAGAAAGATCCTTCTCATCAATGTTAAAACCCGTTATAGTGGATTCATCTTTTTTAATTGTCTTAGGCATGTCAAACTATATTTTTATTCTAACAAATAACTCATTACGTTAATTTCATTCCAAAAATAAATAACTTATTATTATTTTATCCTGAATTTTTACTTTTGTCTTTCAAATTAAAAACATGTCAACGATAACTAAAAACATTGATCTAACCCTTCCTTACAAAGTGAAAGATATTTCGCTTGCAGAATGGGGACGTAAAGAAATAAAATTAGCCGAAGCAGAAATGCCGGGCTTAATGAGTCTACGTGCTGAATACGGCGCAAGCAAACCATTGAAAGGTGCCCGCATCGCAGGTTGTTTGCACATGACCATTCAAACAGCTGTGTTGATTGAAACCTTAATTGAGTTAGGCGCTGAAGTTAAATGGAGTTCCTGCAACATTTTTTCAACACAAGATCATGCTGCTGCTGCAATTGCTGCAGAAGGTATTGGCGTGTTTGCATGGAAAGGCGAAACGTTGGAAGAAGCTGACTGGTGCATTGAACAAACATTGTTTTTTGGCAGCACTGATAAACCATTAAATATGATTTTAGATGATGGTGGTGATTTAACCAATATGGTGTTTGATAAATATCCTGAGTTGATTCAGAACATTAAAGGTTTAAGTGAAGAAACAACAACAGGTGTGCATCGTTTATATGAAAGAATGGCGAAAGGTACTTTGCCGATTCCAGCAATTAACATCAACGATTCTGTTACCAAATCTAAATTTGATAACAAGTATGGCTGTAAAGAAAGTTTGGTTGATGCTATTCGCAGAGCAACAGATGTAATGATGGCTGGTAAAGTTGCGGTTGTTGGTGGTTATGGTGATGTTGGTAAAGGTTCTGCTGCTTCATTGCGTGGTGCTGGTTGTCGTGTAATTGTTACGGAGATCGATCCTATTTGTGCATTGCAAGCTGCAATGGATGGCTACGAAGTGAAGAAGATGATTGATGCGGTTAAAGAAGCTGATATCATTGTTACAGCAAGTGGTTGCCGCGATTTAATTACCGGCGAACATTTCCGTTTGATGAAAGATAAAGCAATCGTTTGTAACATTGGTCACTTTGATATTGAAATCGATGTTGCATGGTTGAATGATAATTATGGCAACACAAAAGATACAATCAAACCGCAAGTTGATTTATATAACATTGATGGTAAAGATGTAATTCTTTTAGCTGAAGGAAGATTAGTAAATCTTGGTTGCGCAACCGGTCACCCAAGTTTTGTAATGAGTAATTCATTTACAAACCAGGTGTTGGCACAAATTGAATTATGGTTGAATGCTGATAAATATGAAAACAAAGTGTACGTTCTTCCGAAGCATTTGGATGAAAAAGTTGCACGTTTACATTTAAAAAAGATCGGTGTTGAATTAGATGAGTTAACAACAGCGCAATCAGAATATTTAGGCATTCCGCAGAATGGTCCTTTCAAATCTGAATTGTACAGATATTAGTTTCATTGTTTCAATCGTTTGATTGTTTCAATATAAAAATAAAAGCTTCAGAGATTTTTGGAGCTTTTATTTTTATTGCGATTCTATTATAACTATTTAAACTTTGAAACGCTGAAACCTTTAAAACTTTATCCTTTTGAAATATACCTCACCAAACTTCTCTTTGCAATCGGCAACAAAGTTTCTTCAACAGGCAAAGCAATATTTGTTTCAATCGCATAAACAGCAGGATTTGGTAACTGCGAACGGTTGCGCACCAGCTCTGTTTTTATATGTTCAAATGTGTTCACAAAGCTTCGATACCATGTATCAATAAATTCTGTTCTTATACTACGAAACTTTTCATCATGTTTTTCATAAATACTTAATCGATACTGATAAATCCGTGTAAGTGAAAGTGTGCTGCTCAGAAAAAAATATCCTTCGCTTTGTTCTAAGGGAACAATACCAACAGGTGAAATTTTTATCTTGTCTTCGACCAGTTCATACAATTCGGTTCCATTATGTATTGTTGATTTTAATTCACCGGCAGCATAAGAAATAATTTCTTCTAATTGTTGCATCACATCATCATCCTCCATCATCTGCTCGTATAAAACCTGCAACTTCTGCATCTGAATTCCTGTGAGTTTTTTGGGAAATTGTTCCTGCAAAAATTTTTTATTTTCTCTAAATGCAACAAGGTTATTGTAATGAAAAATTATATCAGCTAATTGCGGATACAATTTGTGCTCATCAAAATATTTATTCACTTCCTGCAGGTAAGCCAGCAATGTATATTTCTTCAATTCAAAATCAATATATCCATCTGCAAACCATGTTTCTGATAATGACTTCATAGCAAAAATTTAAATTCAATTTACCTAAAAATTCAAAACAAAATCTGTGCATAAGATGCTGCTTTAAGTGATTAGTTTAATTTTTTTTGTTACCGCCAAATCTTTTTATGGCATCGTCTGTTGTGTCACTCCCTGGTACCGCGGTTTTTCATGGCGGCAACGGGTCAAAAAGCTGCATTGTAATTTCTACATACAAAAAACTTTGCTGCTTACCTTCGTACTATTATGGAGTTTAACCGGAAAGACTTATCAAACGAACAGCTTATACATTTTTATAAAACATTGCTTTTGCCACGCATGATAGAAGAAAAAATGCTGGTGCTTTTACGGCAGGGAAAAATTTCAAAATGGTTTAGCGGAATCGGTCAGGAAGCTATTGCAGTTGGCGCGACATTGGCACTGGAGGATGATGAATGGCTGATGCCTTTGCACAGAAACCTTGGCGTGTTTACAACGCGTAAAATGCCGCTGCATAAATTATTTATGCAATGGCAGGGCAATGCAGAAGGTTATAGTAAAGGCAGGGAACGCAGTTTTCATTTTGGCAATAAAGCGCACCACATTTGCGGAATGATTTCACACCTTGGGCCGCAGTTAGCAATTGCTGACGGCGTAGCATTAGCACATAAACTAAAAAGAGAAGATAAGGTTGCATTAGCGTTTACCGGTGAAGGCGGAACGAGTGAAGGTGATTTTCATGAAGCATTAAATGTTGCCGCTGTATGGGACTTACCTGTAATTTTTTTAATTGAAAATAATGGTTATGGCTTAAGCACTCCAACACATGAGCAGTATCGCTGTGAGAATTTAATAGATCGAGCAAAAGGTTATGGAATGGAAGGTGTTCAAATAGATGGAAACAATATTCTTTCAGTGTATGATACAATCAAAGGTGTAAGAGATTATTGCATCAAGAACCAAAAGCCATATTTAATTGAATGCATCACGTTCAGAATGCGCGGCCATGAAGAAGCAAGTGGTGTGAAATATGTTCCCGTACATTTGTTTGATGAATGGAAAGAAAAAGATCCTGTTTTGAATTTTGAAAAGTTTCTAATTGATCAACAAATAATAACACAGGAAGAAATTGAGTTAACCCGGGATGAAACAAAAAATTATATTGAAGAAGAGCTTGCGGTTGGTTTTGCGGCTCCGGCAATCTCTGTTAGTACTGAACTTGAATTAAGAGACGTATATGCTGATATTTCAACTGTCAACCGTCAGCTGCCAACAGTAAGAATTGATAATGCCATGCCACTACATGTTAACAATTATCAATCAACAGAAAAAAGGTTTATTAATGCAATCAGCGATGGTTTAAAACAAAGCATGGAGCAACATCCGAATTTAATTTTAATGGGACAAGATATTGCTGAATATGGTGGCGCATTTAAAATTTCGGAAGGTTTTGTTGAGCTGTTTGGTAAAGAAAGAGTGCGGAATACGCCGATATGCGAAAGTGCAATTGTTGGTGCTGCATTAGGCTTAAGTCTTGAAGGTTTTAAAGTGATGATGGAAATGCAGTTTGCCGATTTTGTAACAGTTGGTTTTAACCAGATTGTAAACAATCTTGCAAAGTTGCATTATAGGTGGAATCATCATGCTGATATTGTCGTAAGAATGCCAACGGGTGCCGGTGTTGGTGCAGGGCCTTTTCATTCGCAAAGTAATGAAGCGTGGTTTGTGCACACGCCGGGTTTAAAAGTTGTTTACCCTTCATCACCAATTGATGCAAAGGGTTTATTAATTGCAGCATTCAATGATCCAAATCCCGTTTTATATTTTGAACATAAAGCTTTGTATAGAAGCGTGAGCAGCGATGTACCAGATGAATATTATGAAATAGAAATTGGCAAAGCGAAAATTGTTCAATATGGTGATGACATTAGCATAATAACTTACGGTGCTGGTGTGCATTGGGCACTTGAATATGCAAATGCGCATGGTGATATTTCAATTGATATTTTAGATTTAAGGACATTATTGCCGTTAGATTATGAAGCCATCAAAGCAAGTGTTGAACGCACAGGCAAAGTTCTGATATTACATGAAGACACATTGATTGGCGGCATCGGCGGAGAAATTGCAGCATGGATAAGCGAACATTGTTTTGAAATGTTAGATGCACCTGTTATCCGATGTGCTTCCTTAGACACACCCATACCTTTTAATATTGAGTTGGAAAAAAATTTTCTGGCAAAAGCAAGATTGGATGAAAGTGTGCAAAAACTTATGAGTTATTAAATCAAAATTAAATGGCGCGCATTAAAGTTGACCTGCATGATATTTATAATAACAGCGCCGCCATTGATAAGGCATTGCAACAGGCATTTAATGATGCTATAGAAAAAAGAATCCGTGAAGTAGAAATTATTCCCGGCAAAGGAAGCGGCCAGTTAAGAAAAAAAGTTGAACGCTTTTTACAGCAGCCACATATCAAGCCTTTGTATCATCGTATTGAAAACGACAGTAAGAACTTTGGAAGATTGTTTGTTTATTTTAAATTTTGAAGCAAGATCTTGAATCGCTATTTACTTAGCTTGTATAATATAGTAAAGGTTTAATATAACATATAACAACAATAATATTTGCGCTGCAATGACATCAAATTTGTTCGCTTTTTCTAATTTGTTTCGTTTTACTATTCGTAATGACCAAGCATTGGCTGCAATTATGATTAATATAAAAAATAGTGTAACACCATGCAAAGTATCAACCAATGTAAACGTAACGGTTTCCGGCAACGATGCATCTACAATATATTTATTACCGATCACTGCAAATAATGCACCTACACTTAAACTAAATCGTGAATCAATGTTATCTGCATGAATATAAAAGCATGTGTATGCAATAAAGAAGGCAACATACATACCGATAAATAATTTCCAAAATAAACCCATTGCATCACGCTTAATACTCATTCTTACCCTAAAAGCACTGTACTCAGTATGCGGCACAGTTAAAGACGGATCGCCAAATGTTGTTTCATAAGGCCTGTTGCTTACGGTCATTCTAAAGCTGTCTATCTTCCATCCATTTAAGGTAAAACGCGGATCATAATGTTGGCCCAAGGTATCTTTTTTAAACACTAACGCTTTTGCATCATATTGCGAATTTTCTATTGAAAGCCTCAGTGTTTGTTTATCAAAAGGGAAATTGGTTATCACCCAAGAGTCCTTCATTACACATTGCAGTTTCATTAGCTGGTACACCTGCCCGTTGCTTGTGTCTGTGGTTGCAAAAAATTTTTCAACGGATTTAGCAAGTGGTATTTCCAGGTTCTGTGAAAAATTAAAATCAGGGTTTCTATATTTCAACCATAGCCAAAAATCAATGGTATATTCCTGTTCTTTAAAATCAATGTCATGGATACTTGTAATGTAAATGCCTGTAAGAACAGTATCGGGTTTTGAATTTTGCGCGAGCAAAGCAGATCTGCCAAAACAGCAAAAAACAAGAATGACTAAATACCTGTTTCTCAATGTGCATATTTTTTTGAAGTGGTTAAGATAGAAAATAAATTTTCACTTTTTATGCGTTGAACATCAACTTTAAAATGTCTTTTTCAAACAATTAATTATCTTTTTATTTTATGTGAATAAAAAAATATTCAGCAAATTGCCTTATCCAATATCCAAACAAAAACCATATGTTATCAAAACAAATTGTGTGGCTTGATTTTGATTACAAAAACAACCACTACGAAGGTGAAGCCATCGATATCTCATCAGTAAAAAACAATTGTCTTTTGCCGGCGTTTGACATTTATTTTAATAACGAATACACCGGCACCATGCGCAAGCAGCAGGATTGCTGGGTTGCCGACAGTAGTTATTATATGGAAGAAGGCATCGCCAAAATTATCGGCAGAAAATTGTATTCGTTTTTAACGCCGGAATTAAAAGACTGATCTAACGATTGATTGCTACACCAGGTTTTTCTTAATATAGTCAATACTTTTTGTGATGCTGGTAAACGGATCGCCGGGTGTTTTATCCTGCTCAACAAAAAAGTATTTTAAACCAGCCGTATCGGCATATTTAAAGATATTCTTGAAATCGATAGTGCCGTTGCCAACTTCTGTAAAAGCATGTTCAGTTGTATTATCCATATCTTTTACGTGCCATAACGGAAAACGACCGGCATGTGCTTTAAATAAAGCAACAGGATCGTGGCCCGCTTTTGTTATCCAATACAAATCAACTTCAAACTTTACAGTGTCTTTATTGGTGCTGTTTAACAAAATGTCATAAGGAAATTGATTGTTATCTTCAATAAATTCAAAATCGTGGTTGTGATAGCATAATTGAATACCTGCTTTTTTACAGGTTTCCCCGGCATTGTTTAAATTTTCTGCAAGTTTTTTATAGTGATCGATATTGCCACGTTCTGCGGGTGAAAGCCACGCACAAACCATATACTTTACGCCAACCGTTTTTGCATCATCAACGGCTTTATTCCAATCATGCAACAGCGTGCCCTTCATGTCCTGTCCGTTTTGTAGCTCCTCTCCTAACCTATAGTGGCTGCTCGGCATGATCAGCTTATTTTTTTTCAACACATCGGCAAAAGTTTTTGCGTCCATTCCATAAAAATTTTCTGTGCCGGTATAAGTTGCACCTTCAACAGAATTATAACCAATCTGCGCAACCTTTGCTAAAGTTGCTTCAGCATCTTCAGTCATCGCATCTCTTACAGTATATAATTGCAAGCCGATATAAGAGTGATCAAAATGAAAGATTGAAGGCTTGATCATTAATGCAGCAGAAGCTAATGAAGTTGTTTTAATAAATGATCTTCTTGTGGTCATAGTTGATTTATATTATCGTTAGGAATATTTAAAAGTAAAAGAATATTTATAAAGATGTAGAAAACCGGTTCAATTCTGAACATAAATAACACCGTCTTTCATCACAAGCTTTGTATTTCTTATGTCATGAATATTTATTGACGGATCGCCATTTACTACCAAAATATCAGCAAGCAAACCGGCTTTTATTCTGCCAACATGTTGATTTATTTTAAACACATCTGCATTCACTGATGTTGCAGATTTCAGCACATTGATTGGCTTCATTCCATATTCAACCATCATTTCCATTTCACGTGCATTATCGCCATGCGTGAAAACACCAACATCTCCGCCCATACAAATTGTTACGCCGGCTTTTAATGCAGCTGCAAAACTCTCACGTTTTTGCTTTACACTTTCAGGTTCTTCTTCTATGCCTTTGCGCCAGCCTCTGTACTGAGCTATTGCATCAGTTGCTGCGAGTGTTGGACAATAAGCAATACCTTTTTGTTTCATCAATTCAAATATTTCCGGTGAACCGTTATCGCCATGTTCAATGGTTGTAACACCTGCTGCTACTGCACGGCGCATTCCTTCTACAGTGGTTGCATGCACAGCAACAATTCTTCCGCTGCTGCCGGCAACTTCAACTGCTTTCTTCAATTCCTCTTCGGTGAATGTTGGCTCTGCTTCTTTATTTACGCCCCAGCGGTAATCTGCATACAACTTTACAACATCAGCACCTTTACCAATTTGATTGCGCACTTCTTTTATCAAATCATCTTCACCATCTGCTTCTGCGGCGCCTTTTAGTACATCAATTTCATTTTTCAACTTTGGGCCATAACTTCCTGTAGCAACAATAGCTTTGGTTGCGCATAACATTCTTGGACCCGGAACAATTCCTTTTTCTATTGCCTGTTTTAAACCAACATCATTATAGCCCATGCCTTCAGTTCCCAAATCACGAACAGTTGTAAAGCCTGCAAATAATGTTGCTTTTGCATGTATAACTGCTCTTGCCACACGTTCCGCATCTGATTCTTTCAATACCTGATCATCCCAACTTGTTTCGTTATAAGGATGCAAAAAAAGATGACTGTGGCCTTCTATCAATCCGGGTAATAAACTGCAACCTCTTAGTTCAATAATTTTTGCGTTAGATGGTGTTGAAACATTATTGCCTGCGGCAATTATCTTATTGCGTTCAACCAATACCTGCCAGCCTTCATGCATTTGTTCGCCATCAAAAACACGATCTGGTTTTAGAAGATAAAAGGTATCATTTGTTTGAGAAAAAGTGAATAGAAAGGGGCAACAAAAAAGAATAACAAGAAGTGGTTTTATATATGTCATAGATATTTAATTATTCGTCATCTTCCAAACATCTTCAATAACTGTTCATCATTAAACTCCACAAACACAGGATTACCGTTTGGTGCAACAGAAGGCGTTTCACATTTAAATAATTCTTCCACCAACACGTGCATTTCTTTTTCTGTTAAAGATTGGCCTGCTTTAACTGCTTGTTGCCTTGCCATGCAATGAATTAATTTTTGCCGCCTGCCGAATTTTAATTCGCTGCTAAAATGTTTGTATTGCTCAAGCAATAACTCAACAGAATGTTTCTCGTTGCCACTTAATATGTCTGCAGGCACACCTTGAATAATAAAATTATGTTTTCCAAATAATTCAATGTTATAACCAAGCAATTGAAGATCGGGTAAAAGTTCGTGCAGCAAAGCAGCATCCTGCGGAGATAATTCCAGTGTTACAGGAAATAATGTTTGTTGGGTTGCTATTTCCCTGTTTTGAATATTTGCATTATACCGTTCAAACAAAATTCTTTCATGTGCATGCTGCTGATGAATAAGTAAAAAATTATTTTTTGAAGAAGCAACAATGTATGCATTTAAAAGTTGGCAGTTGACAACCGGCAAATTTTGCTGGGCTGAACGCTGAAAGCTGAACGCTGATGGCTCAACAACCTTTTCAACATTCGGGTTTTGGATTTCGTTATTCGTGCTTTCATAAAAATCTCTCCAATGTTTCAACTCGTTTTGTTGTGTTGGCTCAATAAAATGCGCCTGGTTTTTTTGAGAGAATTTTTTATACAACTCGGAAGCCGTTACAATTTCTTGTTTTTGCTGCGTGAACGGTTGAGAAACCGCTTCTGTTTGCATGATATCTGCATTCAAACTAAAATCGAGTGAAGGCGAAACGCTGAATTGTGCCAATGCATGTTTAACAGCAGCCTGTACAAAGGCATACACAATTTTTTCATCTTCAAATTTAATTTCCTGCTTGGTTGGATGCACGTTAATATCAACTTGTGAAGGGTCAAGATCAATATATAAGGTATAAACCGGAAAACTATCTTTTGGTAACAATGCATCAAATGCAGAAGTAACGGCATGATTTAAATAAGCACTTTTAATAAAGCGGTTGTTCACAAAAAAATACTGGTCGCCGCGGGTTTTTTTTGCGGCCTCAGGTTTACCAACAAAACCGTTGATGTTTAAATAATCCGTTGCTTCTTTTACCGGAACTAACCTGGTGTTGTATTGATTGCCGAGCAATTGTAAAAATCGCTGTTTTTGATTTCCTGCTTCTAAATAAAACACCTGTTGCCCGTTACTGGTGAGTGAGAAAAATATATTTGGAAAAGCCAGCGCTACATGAATAAACTCATCTACGATATGCCGCATTTCGGCGGCATTACTTTTTAAAAAATTTCTTCTGGCTGGTACATTGAAAAACAGGTTTTTCATGCAGATATTTGTGCCGACAGCACACACACAAGCTTCCTGTTTACGCACAAAACTATTATCAATTTCAATGTAGGTTCCAAGTTCATCTTCAGCCCGGCGTGATTTTAATTCAACCTGCGCAACGGCTGCAATAGAAGCCAAAGCTTCTCCCCGAAAACCCATTGTACGAATGTGAAAAAGGTCTTCAATATTTTTTATTTTACTTGTGGCATGGCGTTCGAAACACATACGCGCATCGGTTTCGCTCATGCCTTTGCCGTTATCAATTACCTGTATTAAATTTTTACCCGCATCAGCAATATTTAGTTGAATAGAAGTTGAACCAGCATCTACCGAATTTTCCAATAATTCTTTTACAGCACTTGCCGGCCGCTGAATTACTTCTCCCGCAGCTATTTGGTTGGCAATATTATCCGGCAATAAATTAATGATGTCAATCACAAAATCTCCTTCTCGTTTTGTGTAAAAATAAAATTATTGCATCAATACAATAAAGCAGTTTTTAATGAAGTTTTATAAGTTTTTATAGCATTCTTTTTGTTAGTGTTATCGTACCTTTAGAATTTCCGACTAATAAATGTCAAAATATGCTACCTATGATTTTAAAAACAAATCAAAATTCTGATCTGCACAACACCGTGAGCTTTTTTGATTTCTGGCATTTTAATGAGATGGAGGAGCCAATTAATATAGTTTCCGGTAAAAAAGTATCAGAGAAAATAAGCGAAAAAATAAAGGCAAAACAAATTTGTAAAGAACTCCCTGATCATTGCGCTCAACTTTTATTTGTAAGCTGATGCAAAGTTTTTATAACTTATACTGAAAAAGAATGAGGAAACTTTTACCTGTTTTGTTATTGTTGATTGCATGCAAACCATCGTTAAATAAAAATGTGGAGGATGCAATGAAACAATATGACAACTTTATTTTGCGTGGAGATATGAAAAACTTATCCGCTATGTTTACAACTGACGGAGAACTTGTACTAACTGCCGATAACAGTATAGTCGGGCGTGATAGTATTGAAGATTTTCTCTCACAATTTGCAGGTATCAAAGTGGAAGAACAAAAAAGTACAACAGATTCAGTTCGCAGATTTGGAGATACCGCATTTCAGTACGGAAAATATTACCAGCGTGCAGATGTCAATAATACAAAAGCTGAGATTCATGGCATGTTCCAGGCAAATTGGTTAATTACACCTGGTGGTAAATTAATGTTGAAACGAATGCATGCATGGGCAACAAGTAATAAATAAAAATTACCCTAAGTATTTGTTGAAAGAAGAACGTTTAATTCTCTGAATATTTGAAGTTTGAGGACGAACCACGCGGTTTCTCTCCGTTACGAAGTAAAGAGGGTTTTGTTTTATCCTTCCCAAATTTCATCTTTGCCCTCAAGCCAAAGTTTGACGGATTCTGTAGTTACAGATTTAGGTCTTTCTAATGGGAAACCCAAAGCTCTGTCCCAGCAAAGGCTTGCCAACACTCCCAATGCTCTGCTTACTGCAAATAAAACTGTATAAAACTCATATTCTACCAAACCATAATGCACGAGCAATGCGCCGCTGTGTGCATCTACATTTGGCCATGGATTTTTTATTTTGCCAAGACTTTGAAGAATGGGTGGAACAGCTTCATAAATATTCCAAACTGTTTGCACTAAAGGATCGTCAGGCATGTGTTTTTTTCCAAATTCCATTTGTGCAGTAAAGCGGGGATCGGTTTTACGCAAAACCGCATGGCCGTAACCAGGAACAACTTTACCTTCTTTTAATGTTTTACGCACATAATCGCCAATCTGTTCTTTGGAAGGTGTTTTGGTGTTAAGCTCTTCCTGCATTTCAAATATCCATTTAATCACTTCCTGGTTAGCTAAACCGTGTAAAGGGCCAGCCAAGCCATTCATGCCTGCGGCATAAGAAAGATAAGGATCACTTAATGCAGAACCAACTAAATGCGTAGTGTGCGCTGATACATTACCACCTTCATGATCAGAATGAATCGTCATGTATAAACGCATCAATTCTTTGAAACTGTCATCTTCAAAACCCATCATGTGTGCAAGATTCCCGGCCCAGTCTAACAAGCCATTAGGATTAATGTGTTCATTATTTTTATACTTCCTTCTATACACATACGCTGCAATACGGGGTAACCTTGCTATAAGATCCATTGAATCATCAAACACAGCAGCCCAATGGTCTTTTTTGCTCATGCCTTGGGCATATTGTTTTGCAAAATTGCTTTCGGTTTGTAATGCCATTACACCAGTAACAAACATCGTCATGGGGTGTGCCGTCATTGGCAAGGCATCAATTGTAGCAAACACATGGTTGGGAACATGGCTGCGGCGCTGCCATGTAGAAGTGATGTGATTTACTTCATCATTATTAGGCAATTCTCCAATCAATAACAAATGAAAAAGTCCTTCAGGCAAGGGTTCTGTGCCACCATTTGCTTTGGGTAATTTTTCTCTTAACTCAGGTATTGAATAACCGCGAAAACGAATGCCTTCTTTTGCATCTAATAAACTTGTTTCGGTCACAAGCCCTGTCATTCCACGCATGCCTTGATAGATCTGTGCAAGCTTTACTTCTCCAATACTTTGATTGCCATGTCTGGCAATAATATCTTTTATCTCTGCTGCCGCTACATCCCCTTTTTCTTTAAACCTGTCTTTTAAAACTCCCATGACTTAAAATTTATATACTATTATTGATTTACTTTTTGCCGACAAGCATAATTAATACGGTGCTGCACTTGAGAGCTTAGTTCATAACAGGGCTAATGCAGATAAATGCAGGCGGCTAAAGATACCAAACTTCACAGTTTCAGAAAGTATTTTCATTTCAAATAAAAATGAATTTTTTATTTAGGCGCCTTGCGATAAAAATAAATTGCTACAAAAGAAAAAATAATATTGGGCAACCACGCAGCTATTAAAGGCGGTAAATTTCCTTTGGTTGAAAAGATAGTAGAAAACCTGTCCATTAAAATAAAGACAGCGCCGGATACAAAGCCGATTGCCAAATGCGCCCCGCTTCCACCCCGCACTTTGCGGCTTGCAATTACGGCCCCGATTAAGGTAAGAATTAAAACTGAAATAGGTGTTGCAAAACGACGGTATTCTTCAACTTGCAAAGTGCTTAAGCCCTCTGTACCGCGCAATTGTTGTTGTTGGATATATAGATATAATTGAGGCGTATTCAGCTTATCTTTTGTGTATTCGTCGCGGCTTAAATCAATAGGTTTAAAATTAAATGCAAGCATTAATGTTTTTTGCGTTTTTACATTTTCCTTTACTCCGTTTATTGTACGTTCTACAACACCTGTTAATTTCCATTTTTTTGCAGTTGTATCCCATTGTATCGATTGCGCTCTCAGGTTATACACCACCTGGTCGTTATGTACACGATGCATAAAAAATGGTCCGCCAACTTTTGATGTCGTATCATAGTTACGAATGCCGGAATAAGTAAATGAATCAATTCGAAAATACACACTGCGCTGAAAGTTTTCAACCAATGGATCGTATGAAGAATTTACATTAACATACCTGGCCTGGAACGTAGTGTATTTTACGTTGGCAATAGGAATTACAAATGCAAGGGAATACATTAATAATAATGCAAGCATGCCACCACCAATCCAATAAGGAACCAGGAAACGGTTATAAGTAGTACCAGTTGCAAGAATAGCAATGACTTCACTTCGCCCGGCCATTTTTGAAGTAAAAAATATAACGGCAATCAATACAAACAATGGAAAGAGTAATGCATCAATAAAAGGAATAAAACCAAGATAATATTGAGTGAAGATTTGACCAGCACTCAAACCTGATTTAGCGAAGTCGTCTGTTTTTTCGCTAATATCAATAACAACTGCTATAATAGTAAAAAGAAAAACGCAAAAGAAAAAGGTGGTAAGAAATTTTTTAAGTATATACCAGTCAATTTTTTTCAAAACGATTTATTTACTGATGGCAACAAAAATAGCTTAAAGTTGATATGTTGATTAGTTAAGAAGTTGGTAAGTTAACGGAGGCATGTTCACCATTACAATCTTTGTTTAAACTGGTTTACCATTTCATTTTTCCAAGAAATAAAATTACCATCAATAATTCGCCTCCTTGCTTCAGTCATCATCCAGGTATAAAAGCATAAATTTTGTAAACTGGCAATAGTTAATCCGAGCAACTCATTTGCAACAAATAAATGTCTTAAGTAAGCCTTTGAATAATAATTACTCACTTCATTAGACAAGCCTTCATCTATCACCGAAAAATCTGTTGCCCATTTTTTATTTTTTATGTTGATGATTCCTTTTGTTGTAAACAACATACCATTGCGGCCATTGCGTGTTGGCATTACACAATCAAACATATCGATACCCAAACTTATACATTCAAGAATGTTCCATGGTGTACCAACACCCATTAAATACCGCGGTTTATCTGCAGGCAAATTGTCGCAACATAAAGCAGTAATATCATACATCACTTCTTCTGGTTCGCCAACACTTAAACCACCAATAGCATTTCCACTTGCATTCTTTGAGGCTACATATTCGCAAGACATCTTTCGCAGATCAGGATACTGATTGCCCTGAACAATAGGAAAAAGGTTTTGTTCATAACCATATAAAGAGTCAGTTGTTTTCAAATGATTGATGCATCTGTCTAACCAACGTTGTGTGAGCAACAAACTATCTTTAGCATATTTATATTCACTTTCACCGGGCGGACATTCATCGAATGCCATTATAATATCACCACCAATATTTCTTTGAATGTCCATCACTTTTTCAGGCGTAAACAAATGCCTGCTGCCATCAATATGACTTTGAAACAAAACGCCTTCTTCTGTAATTTTCCTGCTTTGCGCTAATGAAAAAACCTGGTAGCCACCACTATCTGTAAGTATAGGCTTATGCCAATGCATAAATTGATGTAACCCATTCGCAGTATTTAAAATTTCTATGCCCGGCCTTAAATATAAATGGTAGGTATTGCCTAAAATTATTTGCGCGTTTGTATTATTCAATAATTGTTGTTGTGTAATTGCTTTAACTGAACCCACTGTGCCAACCGGCATAAATACAGGTGTTGAAATTTCTCCATGAAATGTGGTTATTGAGCCTGCTCTTCCTTTTGATTTTTCATCTTTTTGTTCAAGTTTAAATTTAAGTGACATATCTGCAAATGTAAAAGCAAGTTTTATGGAAAGAAATACTCATAACATATTAAAAATGTTGAAATTTTTTTTAACAGTTGCCGTCTAATCTTTTGGCTTGCTTTTTCTTCTTATATCAGGAAATTTATTTGAAGAACATAAACATCAAGCTATGAAAAAGTTATTCAAAGTTCTCTTACTGGCTTCATTAGTTAGTACCGGAATAATACAAACAAATGAAATAAAAGCACAGTCAGCAAGTGTAAGCTTCTCTATATTTTATAACTCGCTTAAACCGTATGGGCATTGGGTAAATCATGGCAGTTATGGCCAGGTTTGGGTAAGTAATACAAGAGGCTTTACACCTTATTCTACCGGCGGCCACTGGGCTTATACCGACTATGGCTGGACTTGGGTTTCTGATTATGATTGGGGTTGGGCTCCTTTTCATTATGGTCGCTGGGCACATGAATCAAGTATGGGTTGGTATTGGGTTCCGGGTTATGAATGGGGACCGGCATGGGTGGCATGGAGAAACAGCAATGATTATTATGGCTGGGCACCTCTTTCACCGGGTTTAAGCATAAGTGTTGGAATTGGTTCATACAATGCAATTCCTAATGACAGATGGGTATTTGCTCCACACAGGTACATTACAAGTCCTTACATCAGCAGGTATTATGCACCCCGTACTCAAAATGTAACCATCATCAGGAGAACTACGATAGTTAATAATGTAACTGTTAGAAACAACGTACATTATGCAGCAGGCCCAAGACGAGAAGATGTAGAAAGGGTGAATCATACAAGAATACAAACATTAACTATTTCCAATTCTTCCCGGCCAGGTAAAACAATAGTTAATCACAATACGGTTAATGTGTACAGACCTGTTATAAATAATAATAAAACTGTGGTAAATAATAATACTACTGTAAATAAAAATAGTAATAATACTACTACTACTGTAAACAAGAACAGCAACAACACATCAGTAACAAAGAATAACAATAAAACAACAGTTAATAATAAAAGTACTAACGTATCAAACAACAGTAATAATAAAACGGAGAAGAATTCAACAACTAATAACACAACAAATAATAATACAGCAAAGAAGAAAGTTCAGCCGGTTAAAAAACCAACTGATAATTCTTCAGCAACAAATCAACAAAAAGTACAGGGTAAGAGATATGCAGCAAAGTCGAAAGCTTCAAATCTTAACCCGCAACAAAAGCAAAAAGTAAAAGATGAAGTAGCAAAAAGAAAAAATAATCAAGATAACAATCCGGGTAATAATCAAAGAAGGAAATAATGCTTTGGGTTTTGAAAAACCGGTCAAAAAAGTTTGACCGGTTTTTTCATTTGACAAAATTGTTGCTACATTCAAGCTAAATTAATTCTGCATGATAGAAAACAACGGTGAAAAAGAAGTTGTTTCTAAACCTGAGAAAATCCGGCTAACGTTTAAAGGTTTGTGGCAAATAATAAAATGTACCGGCAGTGATTTTGGCTCTGCACGCATTACGCGCATGAGTGCTGCTTTAGCTTACTATACAATTTTTTCAATTGCCCCAACATTAATATTAGTTATAAGTTTAAGTGCAATTTTTTATGGCAGAAACGCAATTGAGGGAAGTATTTATGGTGAGATTAAATCTTTTGTTGGCAGCGATGCGGCACTGCAAATTCAAGACTTAATAAAAAATGCAACTGTTTCGAGAAGTAATGTTTTTGCTTCGGGAGCAAGTATTGTTGCATTAATACTTGGCGCAACAAGTGTGTTTGGTGAAATACAAGATTCAATTAATCTTATATGGGGGTTAAAGGCAAAACCAAAAAGAGGATGGTTAAAAATATTATTAAACCGGCTGCTTAGTTTTTCAATAATTGTAAGCCTTAGTTTCATTTTATTGGTATCATTAATTGTTAGCACTGTGTTAGATGTTTTGATAGGAAGATTAGTGCATTTGTTTCCGGGTTTTGCCGTATATGGAACGTACAGTTTAAACCTGTTGCTTACATTTATTATTATATCAATAATGTTTGGGATAATCTTTAAAGTATTGCCTGATGCTAAAATAAAATGGCGGGATGTTTTAACAGGCGCATTCACTACTGCTTTTCTTTTTATGCTGGGTAAATTTGCTATCAGTTTTTATCTGGGCGCAAAAAATATAGGTAATACTTATGGTGCTGCAGGCTCCATTATAGTGATATTATTATGGGTTTATTATTCTGCGATTATTTTATATTTCGGTGCTGCCTTTACAAAAAATTATGCGCTGTATAAAGGCAGGAGAATTTTTCCAAACGACTATGCGGTGTGGACAGAACATATAGAAAAAGAAAAACAAGGATCACTCCAGGAACAGCCTTCTGCTATTAATTCAGTTTAATAAATCTTTTTTTGCTTTTTGTTCTCTCATCATTTCAGGAAAGCCCAACCCTCTTTATAATTCTGAAACTGCCATTGCGATGCGTTTTGTTTTTGTAGCATCTGTTTTACCACTATCAATCCATTTACTAAAATAATTTCTGTGACTTCCGGCCAGTGAATTAAAATGTTTCAGCGCATTTGGTTCATCATTTAAACAGGTAATAAAATCTTCATTCAATTTTAATGGCGCCTTATCTTCTTCAAGTGTTACAGTAATCATTGCGCCTTTTCGCTTGCCTGTTCCTTTGCGCATGGCTGCATTGAATGGCATAATAAAACTTCCATCTCCCATGGGCATTAATGCAACACTGCTTATTTTATAATTGTCCAATTTACCTTTTACACGAAATGATTTTTTATTGCCTGGTTTTAGTTGTTGTACAATATCTTCCGGCAATTGAATGTATGTCCAGCCGGTTTTTTCGCCTTGTTCGGCAAATTGCAAGAGTATTGTTGTAAACTTCACCATGTATTGCAAGGTATTTTATCTAAAAATGAATTAAAAAACGGTTAACTGAAAATAAAAAGCGCCGTTGCCAGCGCTTTAATTGGGAGCTTTAAGTAGTATTTTTAAAATGGATCTTCCTCTTCAGATTCATCATTAAATTCATTCATGCGGCTACCTTTTTGGATAAACAAACGAGCACTATCACCGCCGCCATCATTAACAGGCGGTTGAGGTTTAATAGGTTTCCAATTGCCGCCGCCCGGTGGCAAAGCAGGGCCGCTGTCTCCATCCCATTCTTCAAATTTTTGAATATGCAGTAAAGCACGCAGTTTAATATTTTCTAAAGAACCATTACGATGCTTTGCAATTTTTATATGCGTTTCGCCACGGGTGCTTTCGCCGTTTTCATTTGAATAATTCTCATAATATTCGGGTCGATAAATGAACATAACCATATCAGCATCCTGCTCAATTGCACCTGATTCACGTAAGTCGCTTAACTGAGGCATCTTACTTTCTTTACGTGTTTCAACAGCACGGCTTAACTGGCTTAATGCAATAATTGGAATGTTTAATTCTTTGGCAAGCGCTTTTAAATTTCTTGATATGTTACTAATTTCCTGTTCACGGTTTGCACCACGATCACCGGTTCCGCTCATTAATTGCAAATAATCAATAATTATCAAACCAACATTATGTTTGTTTACAAGTCGGCGTGCTTTTGCGCGAAACTCAAAAATGTTTAATGCTGCAGTATCATCTATAAAAATCGGCGCCTGTTCTAATTTTTTAATACCTTTTGTATGCAGTTGCTGGTATTCGTATTCTTCCAGCTTACCACGTGCAATTTTTTCAAGCGCAATTTCACTTTCTGCAGAAAGAATACGTTGCACCAATTGCGATGCACTCATTTCAAGCGAGAAAACGCCAACCGGTGTTTTCTTAATGGGATTTAAGGCTGCATTACGCGCAAGATTTAATGCCAAAGCCGTTTTACCAACTGAAGGCCGTGCTGCAAGAATAATTAAGTCTGTAGGCTGCCATCCATAGGTAACGCGGTCAAGGCTGGCAAAACCACTTGGTACGCCTGAAATATCTTCTTTTTTAGTTCTTAATTCATCAATTCGATTAATTGCCTTTGCTAATGCGTTGCCAATATCTTCATAATTTTTCTTCAGGTAATTATTAGTGATATTGAACATTTTGGTTTCGCTTTCATCAAGCAAATCAAAAACATCAGTGCTGTCTTCATAAGCATCGCCAATTATTTCACCGCTGATACGAATCAATTCTCGTTGTATAAATTTTTGCAGAATAATTCTCGCATGCGCTTCAATATTGGCAGTAGATACAACTGCATTCGTAAGCTTGGTGATGTAATAAGGGCCACCGACTTCTTCCAGTTCTTCCTTTGTTTTTAATTCTTCAACCACAGTAAGCATATCAATAGGCATGCTCTGTTGTGCAAGGCTTTGAAAAGCTCTGAAAATGCGTTGATGCGCATCTGTATAAAAACACTCCGGTTTTAATATTTCTACAATCGTATCAAATGCGCTTTTTTCAAGCATGATAGCTCCCAACACCGCTTCCTCTAATTCTCTTGCCTGCGGCGGAAGTTTTCCGTATACCATCGTGCTTAAATCGATCGAAGATTTTCTGCGTGTCCTCCTGTCTTTATTCTGGTTTACAATATCCATTTTTTATTAAAAAATTTTTTGGGTTAGTTACCTGCTTCGTTACATTAAGAAATTGTTACCTGTGTGTTTTCTTAATGTTATCCCTAAACGGGGGAACGAATTAAAGTTGAAATAATCGTATCAGGAAATTTAATTCACTTAAAACTTATTAAATTTTAAACCCCTTTTAATCAACGCTTATAAACAGTCAAAAGTATTTATCAACTATAATCAATATAGTTTTCAACAAAAATAAAAAGTTGTAAAAAAGATGCGCACAGATATCAACATCAACAAGTGCAAAAACATTTTTTTTAGAATGATGCTTGCTTTAAAAATATTTGTGTATCTGCCGCTACAATGTTTGATCTGATTTACCTTAAAATCTAAACTATATTTTTGCAGCAATGAAGATATCATACAATTGGCTGGGTAAATATTTGACTGAACAAATTGAACCCGGGAAATTATCGGAAATACTTACTTCTATCGGGCTTGAAGTAGAATCGCTTGAGCAATATGAAAATTTTAAGGGTGGCTTAAAAGGTTTGGTAGTTGGCGAAGTGATAAAATGTGCGCCACACCCAAATGCAGATAAATTAAAGTTAACCGAAGTAGACATTAATGGTGAATTGTTGCAAATTGTTTGCGGTGCGCCAAATGTTGCGGCTGGACAAAAAGTTGTTGTTGCTCCTGTCGGTGTTACTATTTATCCGATTAATGGTGAACCGGTAACAATGAAAGTTGCCAAAATAAGAGGCGTGGAAAGCTTTGGAATGATATGCGCGGAAGATGAAATTGGGTTAAATAATAATCATGAAGGTATCTTGATTCTGCCAGGTGGTACAAAACCAGGAACTAAAGTGGCCGAGTTGTTCGAAGCTTACTCTGATTGGGTTTATGAAATTGGTTTAACGCCAAACCGAATGGATGCAATGAGCCATATTGGTGTTGCAAAAGATGTTTGTGCATGGCTATCTTATCATCATAACAAAACAGCAAAACCCAAGCTGCCTTTCGATGAAAAAATTGAAATAATTGATAATAAAAATGAATTTGAAGCTATAGTTGAAAACAAAGAAGATTGCAAACGGTATTCTGCACTTGTACTTAAAAATGTAAAAGTTGAAACTTCACCTGCGTGGTTGCAAAATTTTTTGAAGGCGATTGGACAACGGCCAGTTAATAATATTGTTGATATAACAAATTTTGTATTGCATGAAACAGGTCAGCCTTTACACGCATTTAATGCGGATGCGCTTACTTCAAAAAAAGTGGTGATTAAAAATCTTGCCGAAAGCACTGCATTTAAAACTTTAGATGAAGTTGAAAGAAAACTTAGCGGTAACGATTTAATGATTTGCAATAATAATGAACCCGTTTGCATTGCCGGTGTTTTTGGCGGAATTGGAAGCAGCGTGACTGGGGAAACAAAGAATATATTTTTAGAAAGTGCATGGTTCAATCCTTCATCAATAAGAGCGACTTCTTTAAAACATGGCTTGCGCACTGAAGCTGCAATAAGATTTGAAAAAGGCGTTGATATTTCAGGAACAGTTACATCTTTAAAAAGAGCCGCACAATTAATTCAGAAAATTGCCGGCGGTGAAATAAGCGGAGATGTGATTGATATTTATCCTTCACCAGTTGAGAAAAAACAAATTGTATTAAAGTATAGTTATCTAAAAAAACTAAGCGGTAAGCAGTATGAGCCGTCGCCGGTAAAAAAAATATTTTCTGCTTTGGAATTTGACATCCTGCAAGAAAATGAAACCGAGATAAAAGTTGCAGCCCCTTTAAGCAAAGCTGACATATCCATACCTGCAGATTTAGTAGAAGAAGTAGTTAGAATTGACGGTTTGAATAATATCGAAATTCCGAGGACAATTACAATTACACCTTCAGTTCAGGAAAATGATTTACGTGAAAAATTAAAAGAAAAATTGTCGCAGCTATTTATAGGGCTTGGATTTAATGAGATAATTACCAATTCAATTACAAATAGTAAACATTTTACTGAAAATGTATTGTCGCAATCGGTGCGTTTGCTGAATAATCTTAGCGCTGATCTTGATATTATGCGCCCTTCTATGCTTGAAACAGGGTTAGAAGTTTTAGCGTACAATATCAACAGGAAAAATAATAACCTGCTTTTTTTTGAAACAGGAAAAGTTTATAAACATGAAAACGGTCAATATGCAGAAACAGAAAAAATTTGTTTTTGGATATCAGGAAAAAAACAAAATACGGGATGGAAACATCAAAACAATGATGCTGATTATTTCACGGCTAAGGGGATGGTGAGCTCTGTTTTGAACAGTATTAATATTAAGAGTATTTCTTATAGCGAATCGCAACAATCGGAAACAGGCACTTTTCAATCGGTAATTAATAATAAAAGTGAATTAGGGAAAGTGTTGTTGGTTGATAATACTTTACTTCACAAATTCAGTATTAAACAATCCGTAATTTTTGTTGAATTAGATATAAATAATCTTTTAGTAGCTGCGGCAAAGGAGCAAATATTATACACAGAAATTGCTCAGTTTCCCGTTGTAGAAAGAGATCTTTCTTTATTAATGGATAAAAAAATAATGTTTCGACATGTAGAATTTTCATTAAAGCAATTAAAAATGAAACTTCTTGAAGGTTTTAGCTTATTTGACATTTACGAAGGTGACAAAATTGATAATAATAAGAAATCGTTTGCAATCAATTTTAAATTTATTAATAAGGAAAAAACGCTCACAGACGCTGAAGTAGAAGCTGAAATGAAAACTATAAAAGATAAACTGGTTACAGATTTTAATGCAGAAATAAGAAGCTGATAACTTATATTTATTGTATGGAAGATTTGCGTGCCACTTTGAAAAATTTACAGTCCACTGTTCAAAATCTTTTAAAAAAATATAACCAACTAAAAAAAGAAAATGAACACTTAAAAAAGCTGAACGAAGAAATAACACAGCAGCTTTCGGAAAAAAATAAAGTAATTAGTGAAGTTGAAGAAAAAATCGCAGTGAATAATATAAATACAGTTTTTGATGCTGATGAAAAACAAATATTGCGATCAAGAATAGATGGTTATTTAAAAGAAATCGAAAAATGCCTTGGTTTACTTAATGCTTAAAGATGGAACAATTAATTCCCGTAAATATTTTGGTTGGTGACAGAAATTATCGCTTGAAAATTAAACCTGAGGATGAGGAAAACCTGCGTAAAACAATGAAGTTAATTAATAATAAGCTAATTGAGTTTAAAACCCATTTTGCTGGAAAAGATATGCAGGATTATATTGCAATGGTTTTAATTTGGCTTGCAACTGAGCAGCCTTCGGTTGTTCTATCTGTGGAAAATTTAGAAGAGGTGTCATCTAAGCTAAAAAATTTGCAACAATTAATAGAAGAAGCGATTTAAACAAAGAAGCTCCATCTAAGAATAGACAGAGCGTTATTCTGAAAAAGCCCCCGAAAATCAATCAACCTTTACGGTTAAATAAGGTGAATAGCTCCAGTTGCCATTATTATCTTTAAAGCGCAGCATATAGTACATGGTGCTGCCCGTTGCATTGTTATCACTGAACGAATAATTCTTTTTTGAAAAAGAATTACCTGTTACATCCACAAACTGTGTTGTACAAAAAGTAGTTGCAGAAGTACTGCTCATTAATTCAATACGGCTGATGTTATTTTCAAAAGCAGTAGAGAAGTTGATGGTTACCGCTCCGGTTGAAGGAACAGCCACCATATTTTCGACAACAATATCGGCATCCCGGTAAAAAACGTTTTGGTTGGCGGCCCCTGTTGAAGATGGCTTTGCAACATTTTTTGTACAAGATACAAGGCTAATACCCGTTACAATAATCAATAAAAGCTTTTTCATTTCGTTTGTTTTTTAAGCTTTCTTTCAGGTACGGAGTAAAAACGGGTATTTCTCTAATGCCAAATCAAATGCCAGCAGGTTTATT
>JAFBAF010000107.1 GCA_019247895.1 Parafilimonas sp.
TTCACTCTGGCGTTGCGGCGGAATAGCATTAAAGCAACCACCACAAGCATCTCTTTCAACAGGCACAACAGCTAAACCATTGCGGTAGCTTTTGCGAATGCGATCGTAAGAATACAATAAACGCTCATCAATATTTTCACGTGCTTCGTTTGAAATTTTAGTGTACTGTTTTTCTTCCTTTTCAGTATCTGCTATAATTTTTTCAAGCTCACTCTTTTTTTGTTTTAAAGTAGTGTCTTTTGTGCCGATCAATTTTTTTGTTTGCTCAAGCACTTTTGCTTTTTCAGCCAGTTCTTCATTTGCATCGCGAATGTGTTTTTCAGCAAGCTTGCCTTCCAACTCCTGCATTTCAATTTCTTTATTGATAGCTTCGTACTCGCGGTTATTTTTTACAGCGTCGCCCTGTTTTTGGTATTTCTTTACCAGAGCATCCGCTTCTTTAATAGCGTTTTTCTTTTGCTCGATGAACTCTGTAATACCATTAATTTCTTCTTCAATCCTGGTTTGGCGACTATACAAACCTTGTATTTCATCCTCAAGATCACTTACTTCCATGGGAAGTTCGCCTTTTAAAATTTTTATTTCATCCAGCTTGCTGTCAATTTTTTGCAAGCGCACTAACGATGAAAGCTTTTCTTCAACTGAATATTCTTTTACTGCTGCCATATACGAAAGTTCAAAAGTTTAAGTTTCAGAGTTCCAATGTTATATAAAATAATGCACTGGATTTGTTCTGATTTTTGTTTTGAGGACGGCAAAGTTAGGGAATTTTGCCTGTAAAACCTCGTGTAAAAGATCAATGGTAAATTGTTCACTTTCCCAATGGCCAATATCGGCAATCACTATTTTATCGTTAGCATCAAAAAATTCATGGTATTTTACATCAGCAGTTATATAAAAATCGGCCTTAAAAGCCAGCGCATTGCTAAGCAAAAAACTTCCCGCTCCGCCACAAACGGCAATTTTTTTAACAGGTTTTTGCAGTAATTGCGTGTGCCGTATCACAGATAAACCGAAAGCTTCTTTAAGAATATTGAGAAAATCAACTTCACCCATCTCGTTTTTTAATTCGCCAATTAAGCCGCTACCGGTATTCTGATATTTATTTGATAGTGGTATAATATCATAAGCAACTTCTTCATAAGGATGCGCTTCAATCAATGCCTCAACAACATTATTTTTCAGATAAATTGGGAAAATCACTTCTGTTTTAATCTCATTCTCTTCATGCCTTATATTTTTTTCACCAACAAAAGGATTAGTATTTTCACTGGCTTTAAAGGTGCCTTTGCCTTCAGCATTAAAACTGCATTCGCTATAGTTGCCGATAAACCCTGCACCGGCATTAAAAATTGCCGAACGTACTTTTTCAATATGATTGACCGGAACAAAAGTGTACAGCTTCATCAGCATATTTTCTTTCGGCAATAAAATTTGACGATTAACGAGATCGAGTTTATCAGCAATTCTGTTGTTTACACCATCAATCACATTATCCAGGTTTGTGTGAATCGCATAAATAGCAATATCATTTTTTATTGCATTGATGACTGTTTTCTCAACATAATTTTTACCGGTAATCTTTTTCAAGCCTTTAAACACAATTGGGTGATGAGCCACTATAAGATTGCAATTTAGTGATCTTGCTTCATCGATGATTGGTTCTGTTGCGTCAAGCGTGCATACAACTCCGTTACAATCCCAATCAGCACTGCCTGTAATTAAACCAGCATTATCATAATCTTCCTGCAATGCAGGCGGCGCAACACTTTCGAGCAAATGAATTATTTCAGCAATTTTCATTTTTAGTTTATTTAATGCAAAGCGTTTGCATGTTTTATTTTTGTTTAATGGAAAGCGGAAACCATTTTTGTTTCAATGGTAAAATTTTACTAACAGGAAAATTAATTATTTCGGCTGATAACCGTTGTTTCCGTTTTGGCGATGGTTTTTTTGAAACGATGAAAATGGTTGATGAAAATATTGCTTTATACAAATATCATTTTGAGCGATTATTCTCTTCATTACAATTATTAAAATTTGAAACGCCGGATTATTTTACTGCCGAATATTTATTGAATCAAATTAAAATAATCACAAAAAAAAATAATCACACGAAAGCAGCAAGAATACGCTTAACTATTTTTCGCGGTAATGGCGGCTTGTTTGATTATGAAAATAATTTTGCGAACTATACAATTCAAACATGGCAGTTAGACCCAGCTATTGCTTTAAATAAGAAAGGCTTAATTACCGGCATTTATACAAAAGCCCGGAAAGCCATCGACGACTTTTCACACATAAAAAGCAATAACTATTTGCCTTCTGTAATGGCTGCTATGTGGTCAAAAGAAAATAAACTCGACGACGCAATTATATTAAATACCAACAACAGACTTGCCGAGGCAACAATTGCCAATATTTTTTTAATGAAAGATGGAAAAGTAAAAACACCTTCATTATCAGAAGGCTGTGTAAATGGCGTGATGAGAAAATATGTAATCGAGTGTTTAAAGAAGGAAAATATTCCTTTTGAAGAAACAAAAGTTGAAGCTGATGAACTTGCGGAAGCCAGTGAATTGTTTACTACAAACGCAATTCAGGAAATAAAATGGGTTCAAAAATGTAATAAATTCAATTATGGCCGTGAGTTTTCAAAATATTTACATCATACATTCATACAATCATTGCATAAACATATTAGTGAATAGCATTTGAAATAAAAGTGTATTTAATTCCCGAGTCATTTTTTATTGCATTATAAAATTGATCGAGATAATTTAAAATATCTTTTTTTGAAGATAGCCTTAGTAAAGTAAAGCTATTTATATACTGCATTATTTCAGATTGCTTGTCTTTAAAAACAGAAACAATCTGCTGCAATTCTTCTATTGTACGTTCGTAACCCAGGTAGTAACGATCTCTTACAGTTTTAATATCCAGATCTTCCCTTGGTGTTGCATAAGGTGCATTTACAAGCCCGCAATAGTCAAAATCGTAAGGCACAAGATAGGGCCTGGCAAGTGTATCGTTGCGGGGAACCATTAATTTAATGTTGTGATAATTTGGTATAGACCAATCCGTATTACCTATCATGAATTCGAATATGCTTACAAAAGTTATTGACTGGCGGTTTGTACCTTCTCCATTAAAAACCTTATTCTTCACTTCCTTGCAATTGTTTCGCCCGGCGATGTCTTTTATATCCTCAATAAGAAAAGCATATTGCGAATAAGGTTTCATTTTTTGCCTGCTGTCATTATAAGTTATATGCAACAACCTTACGCGAAAACTCATTGGTGAAAGCATATTGTAAATCTTATAAATAAGATATTCGCGCAGTAACAAATCTTCGCTTTGAAAATTATCATGACAACCACCAACCAGTTTTAATTTTTTCAAATTCGATAATAAAGGAGAAGTGCTTGTATTAAAATTCAACATCAATGAAGCAAGATCACAATTTTCTTTTCGATAAGAACCTCGTGGTTCAATTTTTATATTTTCATTTATCACTAATGTATCAGCAAAATTCATCTCAATATGCGCCGATTGCCACATGGGTTTTGATTTACCGGTTCTCAATCCTCTAATATCTGTGGTGAGTTGAACGTTCACTATACTATCGCCTAAAAAAAATTGTTGCCTGTTTATAGGAGCAGGTTGCGCAAAGACAATTTGAGCGCTTATTATGAGAACAAAAAAAAGAATTAATGACCGAAACATTTTACGCAGTATTTATGGTTGTACTATCAATTTTTAAAGATATTATTTTGCTGGTTCATTCATAATTTTTATTAAGCAATAATATTTATAAGCATGACAAAATTGTATGCATTTTTCAGCCTGGCAATAATTCATTCCTGCAACTCAACTAACAGAATTACAAACCCCTCGCAATTATTGTTTGTTGAACAGACATTGAATGTTGACGGCGAACTTTTAAATCAGCGAATGCTGGCGCTAAAACGGTCAATATTACTTACAATTTGC
Organism: Parafilimonas sp.; assembly: GCA_019247895.1. GTDB lineage: Bacteria > Bacteroidota > Bacteroidia > Chitinophagales > Chitinophagaceae > Parafilimonas. Next base: position 3,994 of record JAFBAF010000107.1, read on the forward strand.
GTGTAGTGGTGTTGAAAAGTGGTACTTAATTTAATTTGAAAAAAGCTGTAGTGTTTTAGCAGCATTCAATTTATCAACACCCGTGTATAAAATGCTTTTATAAACATGGGTTACTTTTTCTTTGCAGCCTTAATTAACTTTTGAATTAAACACTTTAATGTATGGTACAAAAGACGTATTTTAAAACAAAAGATTATTGCAAAGTAAAGTTTACGATGAATTATGACAACGCTGAAACTGTTGAAATATTAGGATTGAACAGCGACTGGCAAAATGCAATATCAATGATCAAGAAAAAAGATGGCAGCTTTACATGCGATTTGAATCTTCCTAAAAACAGCAATCACGAATTTAAATATCTTATCAACGATAACATTTGGCTGAATGAACGTGAAGCAGACTCAGAAAATCAAAACATTTTTGGCGGCAGTAACAGTGTCATTAATATTTAATTAATCTTATTTTTCTCAGGTAGTTAAACAAATAAAGCAACCATTGCTGGTTAATTTTAGTTTGATTAAAAAAACCGGTTATGAAAATGTTTGCTTTATTTTTTACAGTTGTTTTATTTTTTGCGGCGTGCACTAAAACCGATATACAGCCTTCGAATAAGGTTGCAGCAGATAAAACAGTAGATAATTTATCTGCTGTGCAAATGCGCACTAATTATATAACAGCGCATGTTTGGAAATACCAGGGCTGGTATTTCCAAACATAGATCAACAGCATAAAGGAGATCCGCAATATATAAGAGGAGCGTCAAATAATTTAGTTGATCTTAATATCAACCGTTATCGCTTCAAAAAAAACGGAACGTATGTTGAAACCCAGGGAAAATATAATTTTCCGGGCACGTGGTATTTTACTGACAGTACGGCAACATTGTTTGTTTTAAAGCATGATGATGGGATCACGGACAACGATATTCTCATCTTTGTAGACAATGCTCATTTCAACTACATTACATTCACACATTACCACAATACAATATACAGTGAATTAATACCGGCACAGTAAATCTTTTTTGAAAGTGGTTTTTGTAATAATCATCCGTTTTTAATTAAATGAGTTTCATGTTGATTCATTAATTTCAGCGGATGATTTTTCATTCCTGCAAAAACATGTATGTAATTTTATTTGGTTTTATTTTTTTTGCAAGCTGCGCAAACACTTCACAAAAAAACAATACTGTACTAACTGATGCAAAGATTTGGTTATTGCCTTTTAATAAATTGAATTCTGCAAATCCGATTATGCAGCCTGGCAATAAAACTTTTTTCTGTCCTGTTCAAAACAAGCAAGTAAAATGGGAAGCAAAGAATGTATATAACCCGGCAGTTACTGTATTGCGGGATACATTGTTTATGTTATATCGTGCGCAGGACAGCTCAGGCTGCTCACGCATTGGCCTTGCAAAAAGTACAGATGGAATTCATTTTATAAGAAATGATTCACCCGTTTTATTTCCTGATAATGATGCGTATAAAAAATATGAATGGCCCGGCGGTTGTGAAGACCCTCGTTTAACACAAGACAGTGCAGGCACTTATTACATTACTTACACTGCTTATGATGGCAAATTAGCAAGGCTTATGATTGCAACTTCAACAGATCTGTATCACTGGAAAAAATTTGGACCTGCGTTTACAGATAAACAGTACGAAAACATGTGGTCAAAATCAGGGTCTATTATTTCCAGTTATGATAACAATAAAATTGTTGCTGCAAAAATTAATGGTTTATACACGATGTATTGGGGTGATAAATATATCTGGATTGCGACGTCAGATGATTTAATACACTGGGCGCCGCAATACCAGGCGCCAAATAAAAATTTTGATTCTGTTTATTCAGGTTATAAAATTTCAAGCTTGAAAATTGCAATACCAACCCGAAAAAATAAATTTGATTGTGATCTGGTTGAAAGCGGCCCGCCTGCCATGCTTACAAGCAACGGCATTTTATTAATATACAATAGCCGTAACATCCCATCAATTGGTGATACAAGTTTACCACAAGGCACTTATACAGTTGCACAAGTTTTGTTAGATAAAAATGACCCTGCAAAAATTATTGACAGGATGGGTAATTACTTTTTAAAACCTCAGCAACCTTATGAATTTTCAGGTGAGGTGAATAATGTTTGCTTTGCAGAAGGACTTGCATTTTATAAAAATAAATGGTGGTTGTATTATGGCACTGCGGACTCAAAAATTGCGGTTGCAGTCAAACAATAATTATTATGTCATTTACTGTTCACATCAATAAAGACGAAATTTTTCCGGTTATCATTTTAAAAAATGAAGAGGAAAAAACGTCAGCAGAAATTTTTGCTTTTGGTGCATTACTCAACGCTTTTATAATTAAAGATTCAATAAATATTATTGATGGATTTACTTCTGTAACCGACGCTAAAAATAATATTACGAATGGTTTTAAAAGCGCCAAACTCAACCCTTTTGTGTGCAGGGTTTTAAACGGTACGTATGAATTCAATAATGAGCAATTGAAGATCAAAAAATTTTATTTAGGCGAAGAAGCAATTCATGGTTTGCTGTTTGATGCGATTTTTACAGTTATAAAACATGAATCAAATCAGGACTATGCATTAGTTGGCTTGCAATATAATT